>CAZCRQ010000286.1:0-3849 GCA_964501095.1 uncultured bacterium
AAACACTGCGTCATCATTGCGGGGTATTCGCCATCTGGGGAGTGCCGAACGCCGCCGAAATGACGTATCATGGTCTTTACGCCTTGCAGCATCGAGGGCAGGAATCTGCCGGCATTGTTTCATCCGATGGGAAACTTTTCTATCGACGGCAGGGCATGGGAATGGTCACTCGTGTCTTCGATACAGCGGAGAAGTTGAAAGATCTCATCGGACATGCTGCCATCGGTCACAATCGTTATTCCACCACCGGCTCCTCCAATCCATTCAATATCCAGCCGCTTTTCGCCACCTTGAAAGATGGTCCTATCGCGATTAGTCATAATGGAAACCTGGTTAACACAAAAAGCCTGCGTCGGAAGTTGCAGGAAGACGGCGCCATTTTCCAAAGCACCACCGACAGTGAAATCATCATTCATCTGATGGCTCGATCGAAGGAGAAAGCCTATCGCGGTCGTCTCCTCGAGGCAATCCATCAGATACAGGGGGCTTTTTCCCTGGTGATGCTCAGTGACCATGCAATTTATGCGGCACGCGATCCTCACGGTTTCCGTCCCCTCTGCCTCGGCGTAAAGGGCTCTTCCACTATGATCGCTTCGGAATCCTGCGCCCTGGACTTGCTGGGGTATGAATATATACGCGACGTGCTCCCGGGAGAGGTAATCATCATCAATGAAAACGGTTGGGAAAGTGTACAATTCGCCCAATCCAAGCAGACACATCATTGTATCTTCGAATTGATTTATTTTTCACGTCCCGATTCCCGTGTCTTCGGTGAATATGTGGATAAAAGCCGGCGAAAGATGGGCAAGAACTTGGCGCTCGAACATCCGGTAGACGGCGATATTGTCCTCTCCGTGCCGGATAGTTCCAATACCGCCGCCTTGGGATACAGTCAACGAAGTGAGATTAGATTCGAATTGGGTTTGATACGTAACCATTATGTCGGCAGGACCTTTATCGAACCAACGCCGGCAATGCGTGAAATGGGTGTAAAGCTCAAGTTCAATCCCGTTGGTGGGGTCATTCAAGATCGCAAAGTCATCGTGGTTGAAGATAGCATTGTACGAGGAACCACCCTGCGTAAATTGACCGAACTCCTCCGTCAGCATGGGGCGAAAGAGGTGCATATACGGGTATCTTGCCCGCCGATCCGCCATCCCTGTTATTATGGCATGGATTTCCCGACACGTAAAGAGTTGATTGCACACAATCGGACGGTGGAAGAAATTCGTAATTTAGTCGGAGTCGATTCCTTGGGGTATCTCTCGGTGATTAAATTGCTGGAAAGTGTCCGACGTGATGAGGGACAGGGGTACTGCACCGCGTGTTTCACCGGTGAGTATCCTATTCCAGTTGAGGATGAAGTGGATAAAGATCGGTTCGAATAGAGGCTCGGTTACTTAAAAGAGTGTTCTTGATGTTAAAGAGTATCCAAATGCGGAATTTCCTCTCCTTCGGACCGGAAAGTGAAGCGATACCTCTGAAACCACTGAATCTGATCATCGGTCCAAACGGATCGGGGAAATCTAATTTGTTGTAAAGGATTGCCCTGTTTCAGTCCGCGCCAGGTCAGCTCAATGCTCCAATACGTGAAGGCTGGAAGAGAATGCACGCAATCTGGGACTTGTGCTCAATCGCTAAAGAACAAAGATCCTTCACTTTATTCAGAATGATCGGGTGATGGAGATATTATTGATCTAAATAATATCTAAAAACAATTACCAATTTTAATGGAGTGCGACATTAATACCAAAAATAGTAATCGGGAGAACATGGTTATAAAAACTCAAACTGCTTCACTCCGCGCCCCACACTCCTCAACCCCTATTCTTTGGAGGTGGGGAGATTATCTCTTTATCCTTCGTCCGACTCTCTGGTTTCCCATCTGGACTTTGCTTCTCTGCGGTGCCAATGGCGGATCGATCATGGGTGGTGATCCAATCCGCATCGCCCTCTCAATACTTGGCTTATCAGCTTTACTTGGAGTTGTCTATCTTGCCAACCAGATTCGTGATGTTCATTCTGATCTTATCAATGATAAACTCCATTTTATCTGCAAAGGTTTTTTCAGCATCCGCGCCGCACAGATTTACTTGGGCGTTTTGTTTATAATCGGGATGAGCGCGCTGCTCCTCATCGGGCGTTATTGGATGCTGATTGTTGTCACTTTGAATGTTCTAATCACGGGATTGTTATACAACCTTGGACGTTTTGCCTTGAAGAACTCACCGTGGGGAAGTGTCGCCGCGACCTTTTTCGGTGGTGCCGGCACTTTTTTCATTGGTCAAACGCTTGTCGATCCTGCGCCGGGGTGGCATCCTCTCCTGATTATCGGGTACGCTTTTGCCTTTACCGCAACCGGCATGTTGACCATGATTCCCGATATGAAAGGAGACCACGAGGCGCATAAGGTCACCATTGTAGTGCGTCATGGCGCTGCCGGAACTGCCAGGATAGCCCTGATTTTCTGTACACTCGCCTTTGTTGCTGCCTTACTCGAAAAGAATCTTGTTCTTATCGCTTCCGCCGGAATTTCTCTGCCCTTCTTCCTCTGGACGGCGATTCGGGGAAAGGAAAATGCTGCGATCGCGACTGTCAAAATATCGATTCTCGCTCTTTCCCTAGCAGTCGGGATTTTCTACTATCCTATCTATCCGATCATCATTATTGTTTATTATTTCCTCGCTCGTTTTTATTATTGGAGACGATTCAGATTGAAATATCCCTCTCTATCCTTTCATAAGTAGCATGGGCGTCCCGCCCATGGCACTGGCGTCCTGCACGTAGCATGGGCGTCCCGCCCATGGCACAGGCGTCCCGCACATAACACGGGCGGGACGCCCGTGCTACTTATGCTCTTTCAACTTTGTGTCATAGTGGTTTGTTTACTCAATGGGGAATAACATTCACTTCACCATTTACATGAAGTTCACCTTGGGTAATCTCCCCAGTCGCATCGATCACATCATCATGGCATAACACACATACAAGGCGGGTCATCGGTATCGGAGTCCGGTGTTCCTCGATGGAATCTCCCTCCAAATCAACAAGCGGCGGGATGGCATGGCAACTCCCGCATTTCTTCCAATCTCCCTCCAACTCAGTCCAAACTGGACGGTGGTTACCGTGACAATAGGTGTTGGCGCAAGCAGCATCCGCATGTATCCAGGCGGGTGTTCGGTTACGTAATATCGCTTTCCCACTGAAAATCACTTCCGCCGGCGGGGCTCCCAGGTGTGTCAAAGCTCCCCACCAAGTGGGAACTACATGGCATTCCTCGCAATTAACCGCGGCAAATTCAGCACTGCCTGAAAGGTGGCTTCGATGAGCGCCGATAGTGATCAATGTGGAATCCCAGTCCCCATTCAAATTACTTGGCGGAGCCCAATTCAGCCAGACCTCGGAGGCGCCTGCGGAATCCCCATGGCAGGTATTGCAGGCTTGATATTGGACATCCGCTCCACTGTGGCAATTTTGACCGATACACGACCTGCCGACCTGAGGATCGGGAGACTCGCTCAACTCCGCATGGCACAGGTAACACTCAGCGAAATTCCAATTGTGTTCACGCAGGTAAATCCCGTGATTGCGATATTCCCCCAGCGCATCGGCAGGGAAGCGATGAAAGCCTGTTTCACCAAATCCGCTAAAGCTCTCATCCAACTCATTCCCGCAGCCGGTGAGTAGTAGAGTGATTACAAGCGGGAATAATATTGCGGCGAATAATCGGATGTTTATAGTTCCTATGCCCAACTTTCTCACAATTATTTTGCCTGTTTGTATTTATAATTATCGTAATTGATGTTTTTTGTGCTGAAGCATCATAAAAGCGCGCTAAAGCGTGCTATG
>CAZCRQ010000287.1:0-2000 GCA_964501095.1 uncultured bacterium
ATTGAAACATAAACCGGAAAATCCCGGACGACGGGGCGTCCGGGCTACCTGGCTTCTTGTCCCCAAATGCCTCGGAGGCTCTCTTCCGAGGCGTTTTTTTGGTAAAATGTCGGGTTCGGAGGCTCCGACCTACTTTGGACTTCCTGCTGATTCCCTAAGCTTCAAAGCTGCGTTGACGAACTGATAGAACAGCGGATGCGCATGAGTCAAACGGCTCTTCAATTCCGGGTGAAACTGGCAGGCGACAAACCACGGGTGATCGGCTAGTTCGATCATCTCGACCAAATTTTCATCGGGATTGACTCCGGAGACCACCATCCCATGTTTTTCCAAACGTTCCCGGAAACGGTTATTAAACTCATAACGATGGCGATGTCGTTCATGGATCAATTCATTTTGGTATGCGGCAAAGGCTTTGGTTCCGCGTTTCAAATGGCACGCCCAGGCTCCCAGGCGCATTGTACCGCCCATCTGCTGCAAACGTCGTTGCCCGGGAATCAAGTCGATCACCGGATAACGTGTGCGGCGAAATTCGCTGGAATGCGCGGTTTTCAACCCGGCGACGTTACGGGCGAACTCGATCACCGCCACCTGCATCCCGAGGCAGATCCCTAGGAAGGGGATCTTCTTCTCACGCGCCCAACGTACAGCGGCGATCTTCCCTTCAATGCCACGGACGCCGAATCCGCCGGGAACCAGAATGCCGGACTTTCCCGAAAATAATGCTTCCGTTCCATTACGTTCGACCTCCTCCGCATCCACCCATTGAACATTGACACTGGCGTCCAGTTCAGCGCCAGCGTGGATAAAGGCTTCGGTAATGGATTTATAGGCGTCTTTTAGACCGATGTATTTCCCGCAGACAGCGATGTCCACAGTTTTTGACGGATGCTTGATCTGTTGCACCAGCTCCGACCAGACACCTAATTCCGCTTGACGGTCTTTCAACCGTAGTTTCTTTATTACACTTGCCGCCAGACCCTCACGCTCCAGGTGAATTGGTACTTCGTAAATTGTTTTAACTGTTTTCCCCTCGATTACATCCGTAGACTTAACATTGCAGAAGAGTCCGATCTTGTCGCGAATTTCATTAGTCAACGGCTCCTCGGTACGGGCGACAATTATGTCCGGCTGAAGTCCGATTTCACGCAGTTTGTTGACGCTGTGCTGAGTCGGTTTCGTTTTCAACTCTTCCGAAGCGGAGATATAAGGGAGGAGCGTGAGGTGGATAAACAGGATATCACGTTTGAGAACACGCAGAGAGAATTGACGAAAAGCTTCCAGGAAAGGCAGGCTCTCGATGTCGCCGACTGTGCCGCCAACCTCCACCAGGATTATATTCGGTTTGGGGTGGATCCTCGCTAGAGCCGTGATACGTTTGATGATCTCATCGGTGACATGAGGGATCACCTGCACTGTCCCGCCGAGATAATCGCCATCCCGCTCTTTCTGGATTACAGTCTCGTAAATTTGCCCCGCAGTGACATTGTTAAGTTTGCTCATTGAGATGTCGATGAAGCGTTCATAATGCCCGAGATCGAGGTCAGTCTCCGCACCGTCCTCGGTGACATAAACTTCACCGTGCTGGAAGGGATTCATCGTCCCCGGATCGACATTGAGATAGGGATCGCATTTCAGAGTAGTGACCGAATAACCGCGGCTCTTCAATAAAAGCGCCAGCGAAGCGGAGACAATGCCCTTACCCAGCGAGGAGACTACACCGCCGGTGATGAAAATGTACTTCGCCTTGGGAATTTGATTCGATCCCGACTTTCCTCTCTTCCGGGGATTCATGCTGCTCTCCTTTTTATTACTCCGCCGATCGCTCATTCCTAGGTCATTTTCTCTGGTCATCATTGATTTCGGTTAAAATTTAAGAATAAGTCAAACAACGTGGATTTCAAAACAAGCAACTGGCGATCGGGAGAGAATGATTTTTCATCCCCAAGCGACTGTGTTTGAAGTCAAGTGTTCTTAGTTTATTGCCGTCAGCCGTCCCC
>CAZCRQ010000287.1:2100-3846 GCA_964501095.1 uncultured bacterium
CAGCCGAGGACGACTGACACCACTTTAATCTTGCATCTTTGAGGAGAAGCGCTTGCATCTTGTATCTTTGGTTATTTGGAACTACATAGTATATTCATAAATTTGAATTATCCCATAAACATTCGATTCACCGACAGATTGCCATCCGTTTAAGAATTTTGCCGCTGACGAATTTTAGCTAGGCGGATTTATGACCCGTAGGAACATGGGATTGACTTCCGCGAGAATCTTCACTCGAGAGAAGGACAGCTCTATTGAGACAGTGTGGAATACATCTATTACGCCCCGGCATGGTTCTAGCGAAACCTTTGTATGACAAGGGATTTCGCATGTTGTTGTCGGAAGGGGTAACCCTGACCGATCGTTATATCAGACGTATTAAAGCGTACCGTTTCCCTTACATTTACATTCATGAAGAAGGGACGGAGGAAGTGGTGGCGACTGATTTGGTCGATATCTCCAGCCGAAAAGAGGTTTATACAGTATTTCAACAATATATTCCCAACGAGGAGAAGTCTAAAACTGTAAAAAAGACAGTACAGCAAACCGCGGCATATAAGAGCGCCAAGAGTGGACGCATCTGGATGATGAAGCGTGCGGCGGATTCTTTTATTCATGGATTGCTGGGCAGCACGGCGAAATTGTATTACCCCAATGTGAGCATGGCGACCGACGCCAATTTCAATCACGCGGTGGATGTTGCCAGCCTCGCCATTTTAATCGGATTCAAGTTTCACTATACCCAGGATGAGATGAACCGACTGGCGCAAGCGGCGTTTTTACACGACATCGGGAAAGCGTCACATATCGCCGATTTTGAGGATGTTCATGCCCTGGATCGTACTGAGGAACAACAGAAAACTTATGAATTACATCCCGAACAGGGTGCTGCCTTATTGGAAGAGGATTACAGCACCGATCCTCGTATATTGATGGCGATTCATCAGCACCATGAACGTCAGGACGGCAGTGGATTTCCGGAAAAGCTGACCGGTAGCGGCAAACCTCCCTTCATGGAACGAAAGAGCCCAGGACAAATTTTTCGTCTGGCTGAAATCATCGCCATCGCCGATTATTATGACAACCTGATCAAGGGTATGGTGACAAAATCGTTTATCACACCCTTGCAGGCTGTAGAAATGATCATTCAAAAGACACCCAGTTGGTTCAATCCCTACGTGACCGAAGCCGCCATCTCGGTGATCAACATCCTGCCGATTGGAAGCAATGTGATTGTCGAGGATTGCCGGATGCTCAATCTGGTACATTATCGAGGGGTTGTCTCGAAAATCAATCTTGTATGCCTTGGGCGTCCACAAGTTGTACTTTTATATGATGATCATCGGAAAAAGCTGCCGGAACCGATTTACTTCGATTTCGGACAGGATTCCACCGCCAGACTGATTTATACTGTAGACCTCTAGCCTCATGCACCCTCTCCTATGAAACATTTTATCATTTTCTTTACAATTGCCCTAACCACTTACACCCTGGTCAATGTTTACCTCTATCGGAATGTGATGCGTAGCGCAAATCCAAGCGGCATAGTTTTTTTCCTTCTCGCAGCTCTTCTCATTCTTGCAATCCTCAGTTATCCCACCGCCCCTGAACCTGATCTTTGTCGCGGATATCCATGCCGGACGGTTGGCCTGCACAACAAGTAGTGCAGGGCACCCATCTTTGTAGTTTTTATAGACATTCTCGGGCAGCCTTCTCAGGCACCAGGTCTGAAGCCTGTAGCCTGTA
>CAZCRQ010000288.1:0-3828 GCA_964501095.1 uncultured bacterium
AGAACCACTATCAAAGTCCCGCTGGAATTTCCTCTACCTCCTTGCGACTCCTGGAATGGTGGTTTGATGAGACCCACTATTTCGAAAAAAAAGAAGAATTTACCTTCTATTTTGCTCAACGAGAAGTCATTGAAACCATTATCTATCTCTATGAGGTGAAGGGCTATCGAGATTGTGCCGACCTTATTGCGAAATATATGGATCCCCATCTCTACCCCGAGAGCCTGTTCGATACCATGAGAAAAATCATAGAAACCGCTCAGAATAAAAGAGTTCTGATCCGGCTCGTTCCAGAATCAAAACAGGTCGCTCAGCAAGACCTCCCCCAACCTGATCACTATCGCTATGCCGTCAAGATGGCCACTGGTAGCGGAAAAACCTTGGTGATGGCCATGGCCATCGTCTGGTCTTACTTCCATAAGAAGATCGAATCAGACTCACCTCTCAGTAAGACCTTCCTTCTCCTCGCCCCAAACGTCATCGTCTTCGAGCGTCTTCGGGAAGACTTCGAAAATGGGAAGGTATTCCTCGATTGGCACCTCATCCCTCCTGAGTGGAAACACGACTGGCAAATGACCGTTATCCTGCGGGGAGAATCCCGTAAGACCGCCACCGATGGAACCATCTACCTCACCAACATCCATCAGCTCTACAATCGCGAAAATGGAGAGGCCCAAGACAATCCGGTGAATGCTCTTATCGGTTCCAAGCCCAAGTCCGCCACTGGCTCTTGGGAGGAATCCATCCTGGATCGAGTGAAAAACCATTCCGACCTTATCATCATCAACGATGAAGCTCACCACGTCCACGACGAAGACCTCCAATGGTATCAAATAATCCTTAACCTTCAAGACAACCTGAAAACGAACCACGGGAGCAACCTCTCCTTACAACTCGACTTCACCGCCACCCCCAAAGATCAAAATGGCACTTTCTTCCCCTGGATCATCTGTGACTATCCTCTCGCCCAGGCCGTCGAAGATCGAATTGTCAAGCTCCCACTCATCGTCCATCAGACCGATAAAATCAACCCTGAAAAATATGATCGAGCCAGCGTCGTCTACGCCGAGTGGATCAACATCGCCCTCACCCGCTGGCAGGAGCACTTCGAAGCCTATAGCAAGGCGGGGAAAAAACCAGTCCTCTTCATCATGGCTGAGAATACCAAAGATGCCAATGATATCTACGAGTCATTAATCCTAAAGGATGGCTTTCAAAAAGAAGGCCAAGTACTTCTCATCCATACTGACAAAACAGGGGAGATCAGTAAATCCGATCTGGAAGAAGCCCGGGATGCTGCCCGCTCTATCGACCTCCCCGGTAATAAAATTCGTGCCATCGTCAGCGTCCTCATGCTCCGCGAAGGCTGGGACGTCCGTAACGTTTCCATCATTCTGGGCCTACGCCCCTTCACCGCCAAGGCCAACATTCTCCCCGAACAAGCAGTCGGCCGGGGTCTCCGACTGATGAAGGGGATCGGTCCCAATTACTTTCAGATATTAGAGATCATAGGAACTCCGCACTTCGAAGAGTTCGTCAAACAACTCGAAGTCGAGGGTGTTGGAGTCGGTTACACCTCCGACCCTCCTCCCCCCGGTCAGCAAGTTTTCCCAGTGAAGATCAAGGCAGAATTCGACATCGAGATCCCCATCCTCACTCCTACTCATCTCCGAGAATACACCGCACTGGAAGACTCCATCTTAGAAAACCTCCCCAAGAATCCTCGAGGTATCGTCATTCCACCCGGTGGTACTGGAATATCGAAAATCGAGCTCATCGACGGCATCACTGAGTTCCTTGTCAGCGAAAAGTGGATCGAAACCTACAGTGGGTTTCCGCCTATTAACGATATTCTGATCACTCTCGCAAATCAAATATGTAAAGAAGCCCGACTTGATGGACAATTTTCCATCGTCTATTCCATTCTGAAAAAGTACGTTCAGGAATATTTCTTCGGCAAAGCAGTAAATCTGGAATGCGAAGCCATCCGCCGCGTCCTCTGTGACACCCGAAATTCAGACATCATTATTTGCACCCTTGCTCGAAGAATCGGAGAAAAAAGTGTCCTGAAGACCATCTCCAATTTTAAACAAGATTACCTCTATCTCTTCGAAACAGATGCCTTCTTCTGGCGAAGAGATTACACCGAGTGCAATAAAACCGTCTTTAATATTACACCCTGTTACAACGACTTTGAAAAGCACTTTGCCGAATTCCTGGATCGCGCCGAGGATATAACCGCCTTCGCCAAGCTCGCCGAATTCTACACCCGCTTTTCCATCGAATACATCAACCACAAAGGCGCTATAGCATACTATTACCCTGATTTCATAGCTGTTCAGAAGAATCCTGAAGGAAAAGAAACTCACTGGATCATCGAAACCAAAGGCAGAGAATTCGAAGACGTTGCCCTAAAGGACCGCCGTGCTCAAGAATGGTGTACCGACGCCACCAGGTTAACCGGAAAAGATTGGAAATATCTCAAAGTAAGCCAAGTTGACTATGATAGACTCACACAGAAAATGACCTCCCTGCCCGGAGAAAGCTTTGATGAACTGGTAATAAAACTCCATCTCATAACAGACCCCGGCTATATACAGGGGAAGTTGTTTGATCTGTAATTTAATTTTCATAAAAAAATCCTAGTCGATATTATTAAGAAATAAGCCATAAATAATTCAAGTTACGGCTGCGGCCATTATAAATAAACTTATTGGTACATATCACCAAATTATTCTGACATATGCAAAAAGGTAGGGTAATGCTGCGATAATGAAATTAAGGAGATAATATGAGGATTTACAACTTGTTCTTAAGTCATTCGTGGAGCTATTGCGATGCATACGAAAAACTCATAGAGCTCTTAAATCATAAACCATATTTTAACTTTAGAGATTACTCTGTACCAAAAGATGATCCGATTCATAACGCGCCCAACTCTCAAATGTTGTACGAAGCAATCAAAAGACAAATAACTCCCTGCAATATCGTTTTGGTTATGGCTGGGGTCTATGCAACATATAGTTCTTGGATCAAAAAAGAGATAAATATAGCAAAAATCGAATTTCTATATCCCAAACCTATTATTGCAATAAAGCCGTGGGCTCAGACAAATATTTCTAAATTTGTTTCTGAAAATGCTGATGAAATAGTTGGATGGAATACAGATTCCATTGTAGATGCCATAAGGAGACACGCTTGATGTTGCGAGAAGAGTATGGAGAGCATTTTAACGAGCATTTTCTGGAGCAATATAAGTTATATGTTGAAATGGCAGATAGGGTAAGTGAGAGAAGGGCTCAAACAAACAGGTTTTATGTTTCATTGCTGTCAGGACTACTTGCTTTGATTTCCATTCTTCGTGGGAATGTATTAAGCGAGCTTCAAACAGCTGTATTTGTGGCTGTTGCTATTTTGGGATTACTTTTATGCATTTTATGGTATATAAACATACGCTCTTACAGACAGCTAAACTCAGGAAAATATAAAATTATCCACGAAATGGAGCAACGCCTACCGTTTCCATGTTATAACAAGGAATGGGAAATATTAGGAAAAGGAAAAAGTGGAGAATCATATTTGAAATTGACGCGTGTCGAACAATATGTCCCGATTATACTCGCTGTACCTTATGCGTTTTTGCTTATTAATTTTTTATGGGTATTGTCAAGATAAAAAAATTGTAACCTCACCTGAACATGTTGGCACCTCCCGATTAAGTTATTACGTTATTAAAACATCATCTCTGGAGGATTAAAATGTATGATGGAGACCTACTAATAATAATATTATTTATCGGAGGCATTATTAATATAATAATACTTATAG
>CAZCRQ010000289.1:0-3818 GCA_964501095.1 uncultured bacterium
CACGCTAAAGCGTGAACTCCGAACTCTTACATGCTAAAGCGTGAACTCCGAACTCATTCCGATGCTGTCAGCCGAGGGCGACTGACGCCACTTCTATTACTTTTAACCGCATTATCAGTTTTATGAATTGACTACACGATATTATCAGTTTTATGAATTGACTACACGATATAGTTCCTCTATATTCTACTGCAATTCTACTGCAATTCTACTGCAATTCTACCGCATTTCTACCGCATTTATCTGAATGCAGTATACCTGCCCGCGTAGCTCAGTTGGATAGAGCGTCTGCCTCCGGAGCAGAAGGTCATGGGTTCAAATCCCGTCGCGGGTACAATTCTTTCAACTTACCTTCTTTTCATTTGACTCTCTCTTTTCTCATCGAGTATTCTATCGGTGTAGGTTTTATCTGTTGATAAAAATCTGCGGTCTGAAAGTTGGGAAATAGAGATCATGGATAATTATTCTGGTTCTGAGCCTCGTCTTTGGAGAAACATCATCCTGATTTTTCCACTTTTGACATTATTTCTTGGTTTGCTTGGAATGGCAGGTTGGTGTGTCGGTTATCCCATACTTTCCAGCTTTGGGATGGAAAAAATCCCAATGGCACCGAGCACGGCGCTGCTGTTTTTACTCTATGGAATCGCTGTATATCTGAGACTTCGCCAGCCCTCATATCGGGGGAGTGCTTGGTTCGGATTGTTTGTCCACACCTTCGGGGCTCTGTCGGCGCTGTTGCTCTTGATACTCTATTTCAATCAGATAAGTTTGAATATAGAGCATTTGGTTTTCTCGATCAGCGGTGCTGTAGGCGGCGCTCCGATGGGTCACATGTCCCCGGTGACCGCGGTGGGATTTCTCCTTGCCAGGGAAAAGTTTTGATGACCAATCCTGCTTTAGCCACGATGTTGGGATACTCCTCGTCCGCCGATCTGACCAACCTGGAGCTTTCAGAAAATAACTTCTTACCTACCTATCCTCGTGAACAGTTCCTCGAAAATATCAAACGGGAGGGTGTGGTGAGAGGCTTGGAGTCAGCTTGGAAAAGAAAAGATGGAAGTGAATTTTATGTCCGGGAAAGCGCCCGCGCCATTCATGATTCCGCGGGAAATATCATTTACTTTGATGGAACTGTCGAGGACATTACCGAACGCAAACATGCGGAAGAGCAAATTCGTTTACTAAACATTGATCTGGAGAAACGTGTTGCCCAGCGCACCGCCGAGTTGGAAGCGATAAACAAGGAACTTAATGCTTTCGCCTATTCAGTATCTCACGATCTCCGGGCGCCGCTGCGCGCCATTGATGGTTTCTCTAAAATCCTGGAGGAAGACTACCTTGACCGACTCGATGAGGAAGGGAAACGGCTCTTGACTATCATTCAGGGTAACACCCTGGCGATGGGAAAATTGATCGATGACCTCCTCGCGTTTTCCCGTGTCAGCCGTAAAGAGATCAACTTAACCGAGGTTGACATGAATGCACTAGTGCAGGGACTAATTTCTTCATTTGAGCATGAATGTCATGATCGTAAAATACAATTCTCACTTTCCGATCTTCCAAGAGCCAACGCTGACTCGGCAATGATGAAAGTCGTGTGGCAAAACTTATTGTCAAACGCTGTTAAATATACGAGCACGCGTGAAATCGGGATCATTGAAATTCATGGCGTAATCGGAGATAATGAAGTTATCTATTCGATTCAAGATAACGGCGTAGGATTCGATATGAAGTATAAAAACAAGCTTTTTCAGGTTTTTCAACGCTTGCACCGGTCGGATGAATTTTCCGGAACCGGTATCGGACTGGCTCTGGTGCAACGTATCATTCTCAAACATTCAGGCAGTGTCTGGGGCGAAGGAGAAGTCAACCAGGGAGCGCTGTTCTGTTTCTCTCTACCTATTTCAGGAGGAAAATTCGATGGCGAATAACAAAGCGGTCGAAATACTATTTGTTGAAGACAATCCTAATGATGTAGAATTAACCATCCGGGCGTTCAAAAAACACAACCTGGCTAACAGGATATATGTCGTCCACGATGGCGCGGAAGCATTGGATTTCCTCTTTGCCCAAGGCGATTTCGGTTATCGGAAAGATTACGAGAATCCCAAGGTTGTCTTGCTTGATTTAAAACTGCCCAAAGTGGATGGTTTGGAAGTTCTTCGTAAAATCAGGGCAGAGGAAAAAACAAAACTGATCCCGGTGGTGATTTTGACTTCCTCACGTGAAGAATGTGACATTATGGAAAGCTATCGCCTGGGCGTCAACAGTTATATCGTGAAACCGGTGGATTTCGACAAATTTGTCCATTCAGTGGGAGATTTAGGGCTCTATTGGCTGCTTTTGAACCAGCCGCCGCAGGAATGAAACGAGAGCATCATTAAATGAATATCTTCGAGAAATTCAGTCATTGGATCCGTCATTTCGATGAGCGGGAAAAGAACGGCGAATTTAGCGGAGGGATAAAAGTAGTTTTCCGGATATTTGTTCTTTTTTACCGTTTTATCCAAATAACCATACGTGAATTTCTCGATGACCGTCTGTTCATGTATTCGATGGCGCTGACTTTCTGCACCATGCTGACCTTGGTGCCGATCCTGGCGGTCTCCTTCAGTATATTTAAACTATTCGGCGGTGGTCAGTGGTTCACAGAGACACTACGTCCGATTCTCCTACGCAGCCTGGCGCCGGGCAGCGGACCGATCATCGCCGGGAAAATCGAAGCTCTACTAGTCAAGGGAAGCGACACTACTTGGGGCGGGATCGGCTTGGTTTTACTGGTGCTGGTGGTTTTTGGTATCTTCAGCGCCATCGAGAAAACATTCAACAATATATGGGGAGTATCGGGAAACTCCGGCAGCCTCTATCGTTTACCACATTATTGGGGATTGATGACCATAATCCCGATGCTGATTCTGAGTTCCTTAGCGTTCACTACTTATCTTACCGCACTTCCCCTGGTTCACGAAGCGATCGAACGCGTCAGTTCGTTCAAAAGCGTAGCGAACAGCATGCTGCCGGGAATTATCATCCTGATCGGTTTCTTTCTCCTCTATCGATTTCTTCCCAACACTCGTGTCCGTACTTACTCCGCCCTGACCGGCGCTGCGATCGCCACCCTCTTTTATGAACTCTTCAAATCCATTTTCATCTTTTATACCGGAAAAGTGGTTCATTATGACGTAGTCTATGGCTCACTCGCCATCATTCCCCTGCTGATGGTCTGGATCAATCTCTCCTGGGTGGTTGTGTTGTTGGGTGTGGAAATCAGTTTCGTCATTCAGCATTTCAATGTTCTGCTGGATAAGGGAAAACACATTGAATTTTCACGGCCACAGAAGGATATGTTGGCATACCAGATTCTCTTCCAGGTGACCCAAGCCTTTCGTGGGAAACGTCCTCCAGTCAGCCTCGGGGAGTGGAGCCATCAATATGGAATTCCACCGGCGATTCTTGAGGAAACCTTCGATCAGCTGCGTAATGGAGGTATTGTAATGCGAACAGGCGAGCGAGGGGAAAAACTGTTATTAACACGTGATCCAGATTTCATCCATCTGAACGATATCGGCAGAATACTTTCCGGAGAAGCGCAAGAGAAATGGAAGATACCCAATGATTCCTCCTGGCGCTGGATGAAAAACTGGTTCCAGGAATACTGCCTCGGGCATGATCAAGCTGGTGGAAATATGACTCTGGGCAAGCTGGTGGAATTGATGGAAAGCGGAATTACGAAGATAAGATGAAAGAGAAAAGGCGAAAGGGTAGCGTAGCATGGGCGTCCCGCCCATGTGAGGCAAAGATGAAAGAGCGAAGCGTAG
>CAZCRQ010000290.1:0-1891 GCA_964501095.1 uncultured bacterium
GTACTTTAATAAACTAAACATTTTACTAAAATAGAATGTCAGATAAAATTCACTTCACCGAAGCGCAAGAGGCGGCTCTGGATTTGAGCTGCGGTAAGATTGTCCTGGCAGGGGCGGGATCGGGCAAGACAACAGTTCTGACCGAACGCTATCTGCGTCTCCTGACGGAAAAAGAGGTTGAGCCGCGTCTTATGGTGGCGGTGACCTTCACCCGCAAAGCCGCGGCTCAACTCTTCGCCAAGGTACATCGTAAGCTGCTCGAAGGTGAGCAGAAAGGTGACCGCCAGGCGGCACATTGGCGCACTCTACGGGAGAAAATGTCATGGGCGCGCATCGACACCATCCATGGTTTATGTGCGTCCTTCCTGCGTGCTTATCCCTTGCAAGCCGGTGTCGATCCCGGATTCAACATCACCCAGCAGGCTGATGTCGAGCTGAAGGAAGCGGTGCATCAATACCTGCGAAAACTGGCGTACGAAAAAAATGAACAACTCCGGGAGATGCTCAACTATATTGATAATAGAAAGACCATCGAACAGCTTATTCTGCACGCACTCTCACGTTTTGACTTGTTGGACGCTCTGAATCAGGCGTCTCATTATCCCAAGGAAGCTGAGGAATTCTTCAATTCCACGCTGAAAAGGCTTTTAGACCAGATCAATCTCGATTTGTCAATCGATAAAAGCAAAATCGTCCAGAAAACTCCTGCTTCGCATGAATCGGTCATCTCAAGGTTCCTCTGCTTTAAATCATTGGTCGATGGATTCAACGAGGGGTGGGGGGTGAGGGGTGGTGTCAGCCGTCCCCGGCTGACACAACTATACAGCCGTCCCCGGCTGGCACAACTTTTATCTTTCGATGATCTTCAGAGTTACACATTACGTCTCTTTAAAAATCACCCGGAAGTCCTGAATCAGATCCGTAAATCTGTCCGTTATCTGATGGTGGATGAGTTCCAGGACACTTCAACGATCCAGTGGGAGATCTTACGCAGCCTGGCGACGGATGAAAATGGCAGGTTGATTGCAGACAAATTGTTTCTGGTCGGCGATGAGAAGCAGTCGATCTATGGATTCCGTGACGCCAATGTGACCATCCTGGAACATGTAAAGCGGGAATTTGCTGATTATTATAGTAATGAAGGAACCTTCACAACCAAGACACAAAATCTCCAAAACACTAACCTTAGTCTTCATTTCAGGAATGATCCGGAGAACGATTCGCGTTACTTGGTAAACCTGAATGACAATTTTCGCACGCTGCCGGAGTTGATCAAGCCAATGAACCGGATTTTCCAGCGATTGCTGACTTCTTCTACTCAACCTTACTCATTCGAGGCGGCTCCCCAGGACTTGATCGCACAGCGCCTGTCTGTTCCAGCCTCCTCTCCACTCCTGGAAATTGCGCTGGGTTATAATTTGAGCACGATGCAGATATTGACTTACTTGGTGAAGCGATTACGACGGGAGGTGGAAGACAGCATTCCCATTGTCGATCCAGAGGGGGACGGCGCAGCGATTCGTCCTCTGAAATATGAAGATATCGCTCTCCTCATTCGCAGCAGAACCGGACTCGATGAAATCGAAGAAGCATTTCGCTTGGGTGGAATTCCATTCCAGGTGATGAAGGGACGCGGTTATTATCAGCGGCAGGAAACCTTGGACATGACAAACCTGATCGCGGCGCTTGCCGATCCGCGTGACCTGATCGCCTGGGTCGGAACGCTGCGAAGTCCATTCTTCAATCTCTCCGATCCCGCTATTGCCACACTGTTCTTGGGTGGAAGTGATCCCAAAGCTATCTGGAAATCTCTCGCTTTAGGAGAAAAAGGTAGTATGGATTTCCAGTCCGCCGGAGGCAGGCTGCCCATTGAATCGTGGCGTCAGTCGTC
>CAZCRQ010000290.1:1991-3802 GCA_964501095.1 uncultured bacterium
GAATCGTGGCGTCAGTCGTCCCCGGCTGACGCTGAGGTGAAATCAGAAATCCTAAGTAGTTTGGATTTCCAGTCCGCCGGAGGCAGGCTGCCCATTGAATCGTGGCGTCAGTCGTCCCCGGCTGACGCTGAGGTGAAATCAGAAATCCTAAATGAACTGACCGCACAGGATCTCACCGCAATACGTGATTCTTATTTCTTCTGGCAGGAACTTGAGCAGCGGCATATCCATCACTCTCCGGCGGAGCTTCTCCAGTACGCCCTTGAGCGGAGCGGCGCCTGGGCGGCATACGCGGTGGGACCCCGTGGCGAACAACAGGTCGCTAATCTCTTCAAATTCATTCAAATAGTGAGAGAACTCGCTTCGCAAGGCGGTTTTACCCTGCGTCGATTGCTTTCCCAACTGCATGAACTGGCAGAGCTGGAGGATGAGGGGCAGGATCAGGAAGCCGAAATCACTGCCGGGGAAGGCGTACGCATCTATACCATCCACGGCGCGAAGGGGCTTGAATTTCCCTATATTGTTCTGGCAGACCTGGCGCGACAAAAACGCAAACAGTCGAGAACTTCCTCTTTTGGCAATTTGCTGGTTCCTTACAATGTCTTTTCGCCCTTGACCGATCCTCACCTGGCTCCGCTTGGATGTTCCAATAACACCAAGGAATACTCTCTGCATGATGTTATCACCGGCATCATGGCGGAGGTGGAAGAACGAGCGGAACTGAAACGAATGCTCTATGTTTCGGCGACCCGCGCCCGAGATCGTTTACTTCTGATCAGTCGGACGCCGGCTGACTTCCACAATAAGAAATTCACGGATTCCGCCCTGGCGCACTGGATGAACGCTTTGGGAATTGAAGTGAGCGAAGATGGCGCTTTCAGTCAAAATCGTGATTTAATGGATTGTTATCATTTTCAACAACTTACTCCAGATGATTGCAAACTGGAATTTGCTTTTCCACGATCAGAAGTTATTTTATCTGCGGAAATTCCAAAGGTGTTTCCCGAAGCGGATGCCGATCCGGGGGTGAAACTCTGCCAACCCCCGCAACCTGACCGCCTGGTTTTGCCGATTACCGGATTCGCAGCTTATCTCTCCGACCCTTCACAACAGGCTTGGAGTAAATTGCTCTGGGCTTCTTCCGCTTTTATAGAAACAGACGAGGAGGAGATTCCCGATTTCGCTCCGACCATCGATCGGGATTTAAATGAAAATCTGCATCCTTCTCTTGAAGATCCCAACCTGCAGCGCGAAATCGGCATACTGGTTCACCACATTTATAAAAAGGTAAGTCCTGGATGTACCTGGGATGAGGCTCAGGATTTAGCGGAAGCGTGGTTGAGACAGAAACTTTATTCCGATAATCGGGCTGATGCCGCCAAGTCGCTGATCAAGCTACTTCTGAATCAGGGTAGAAAGATGGGATTGCATCAGCTTCCGACAAGCGCCAAACGGGAGATTCCGGTTCTCTATCGTCTTGAGGATGTGCTCCTTCGCGGACGTGTCGATCTCGCCTGGAAAGACGTTGATTGCGTGTTTTTAACAGATTATAAAACGAACCTGGTCTCGGGAAAAGACCTGGACTTAATCATTGAAAAACATGGTTATCTGCACCAGGCGAAGTTGTACGGTTTAGCCTTGATGCGCGCCTGGAACGCTCGAACTGCGGTGGCAAAATTCGTCTTTCTCTATCCAGGCAGTTTCCGTGAGTTCTATATTGCTCCTAACGATGAGATTTTTTATCGACGCTCATTGAGGTAGCGTAGGCGTCCCTGCCTGCGAAAAATTATACGCACGAGTCGCAAGCACGG
>CAZCRQ010000291.1:0-1361 GCA_964501095.1 uncultured bacterium
GGTGATGTTCGATATTGTAATTTCACTGCTTTTCCCTGATCGGGTGAGAATACGAATTTATATCAATATAAGGGCGACTTAGGTGCCTTACAAACGGTGTCGTCAGTCGCCCTCGGCTGACGCCACCGTTGAACGATAGTCATAATTTGGAATTCGTCGATACACTTATAGTACTGTTTGATTGAACTTAGGGTTTCATCACCAATCGTTCAATTCGTACCTTTACAGCAAAGAATTACCCAAAAAGTAAGAGGAATAGTGAATCTCGCGGTTTATATCACGGGTCATGGGTACGGTCATAAGACGCGA
Organism: uncultured bacterium; assembly: GCA_964501095.1. GTDB lineage: Bacteria > Electryoneota > Electryoneia > Electryoneales > Electryoneaceae > CAZCRQ01. The sequence goes on from CAZCRQ010000291.1 coordinate 310, forward strand.
GTGCTCGAAATCGCCCGAGCGCTGGTGAGAAATAATCCAAAATGGAAAATACATGTCCGGGCGCCATTTCCGCTGAATCGAATCATCGAGACGTTGGGTTTTGAACCGACTTCCCATCATTCAGTGCGTCTCGATCTCGGTTTGGTTCAATATGATGCCCTCCGAGCTGATTTCGAGAAGACCCTCCAGCAATTGAACTATTATTGGAGTGATCAAGGGGATGGCATTGTAGCTTCTGAGGCAGCCTGGATGAAGAGGGCGGGGATCGATGTCGCCTTGAGTGATATTTCCCCGCGCGCCTTCGATGCCTGTAAGCTGGCGAAGGTGCCTTGTTATGGTGTGGGAAATTTCGGCTGGGACTGGATTTGGCGTGACCTGGGATCCCTCGACCGTCGTTTTATTCGTTTCGCCGATCGGGCAGCGGCAAGTTATAACCATTGCACACGTCTTTTCCGCACCGTGATGAACGAACCGATGGAGTCGTTTCCGGTGATAGAGGATGTTCCCCTGATCGCCAGAGTGTCGGGAAAAACTGCGCCTGAATTACGCCGGACTTTAAATCTTCCGCTGGATAAAAAACTGGTGCTGTTGTCTTTCGGAGGCGAGGGATTGTCGATGGAATCTTTTCCTCCAGCAGCTTTATATAAACATTTCACTTTCATCACTACGGATCCGATGCCGGATATGAGACACCCATTTCTGCATCTAACCGATGATCAGCTCAACCGTTGTGGTTTGCGTTACTGTGATCTGGTCAAAGCTGTCGACATTATTATCAGTAAACCCGGATACAGCATTGTCGCGGAGTGTGTGGCGAACCAAACGGCGCTGCTCTATTCCAACCGCTCTCTGTTTGCGGAGACTCCCTTGATTGTCGAATACATTCAGCGATATCTGCCATACGCTGTTATCGGCAGTGAAGAGACGTTGAAGGGGAACTGGGAGAGTTCGCTGGTTAAACTCGAAGGGCAAATGCCGTTTAACTTTCCACCTACTCGCATTGATGGGGCTGAGGTAGTCGCCGGAAGAATTTATGAGTTGGCGACACAATA
>CAZCRQ010000291.1:1461-3790 GCA_964501095.1 uncultured bacterium
GACGGAAAAACAAAACATGTGTCAGCCGAGGACGGCTGACACCACCCATGTGTTTTGTGTGTCGTCAGCCGTCCTCGGCTGACGAAAAAATCGTGCTGCTGGTTGTCATCGGCTGACGGAAAAACAAAACATGTGTCAGCCGAGGACGGCTGACACCACCCATGTGTTTGTGCTACTAGTGTGTGTCAGCCGAGGACGGCTGACACCACCCATTACACCATTTAAACTGGAGATTAAAGTGAAAGAAACAGTGAAATTCAAAGACGTACATCCTTTATTAAAGAAGTACATGCTTGCAGACGGGTTAAATCTTGTTTGGGATTATCAGCACAGTCAGGGTAACTGGCTGGTGGATGGAGTGACGGGGCGAAAATTCCTGGATTTGTTCAGCTTCTTCGCGACAAATCCAATTGGACACAATCATCCGCGAATGAGCAATCCGGAAACGATCCAACGATATGGATTGGCAGCGATTCACAATCCATCCAACTCCGATATTTACACGATAGAGATGGCGAGATTTGTCGATACGTTCATGAGCATCACGGTTCCCGAACCGTTTCGCTATCTATTTTTAATCTCCGGGGGCGCATTAGCGGTGGAAAATGCCTTGAAGACCGCATTTGATTGGAAAGTCCGGAAGAATTTCGTTAAGGGGTATACGAGCGAACGCGGACATAAGGTGATTCATTTTCGGGAAGCCTTCCATGGACGCAGCGGCTACACCCTCAGCCTGACCAATACCTTGCCGGATAAAATACTCTATTTCCCGAAATTCGATTGGCAGCGAATAATCAATCCCAAAATCACCTTCCCGCTCGAAGATCATCGCGAAGAGGTTATCGCCACCGAAAAATTGGCTGTAAACCAGATCAAGATGGCATTTCAGCAGAATCCGGATGAGATTGCCGCCATCATTATAGAACCGATCCAGGCAGAGGGCGGCGACAACCATTTCCGTCCCGAGTTCCTCCAAGCCTTACGTTCGCTCGCCGATGAAAACGACAGCCTCTTGATTTTTGATGAAATTCAAACTGGCTTGGGGATTACAGGTTCCTGGTGGGCATTCGAACAGTTGAAAGTGATTCCCGATATTGTGGCTTTTGGCAAGAAAACCCAGGTTTGCGGGATATTTGCCACTGAGCGCCTGGATGAAGTCAAGGATAACGTATTTCATGTACCCAGCCGTATCAACTCAACCTGGGGCGGCAATTTGATCGATATGATGCGATCGGAACAATATATTCGAATCATTAACGAGGAGAATCTCTTGGAGAATTCCCGAAATACCGGCGCTTACCTTCTCACCCAGATTCAAGCCCTCTGCGCTGAGTTCTCAAAGCATCTCTCCAATCCGCGCGGAAGGGGATTGATGTGCGCAATCACCCTCTCCTCGACAGATTTTCGTGACAAAGTACGGCATGATCTTTTTGATCGTGGATTGCTGGTATTATCTTGTGGAACACAGTCGATTCGTTTCCGACCGAGCTTGACAATTCAACAAAATGAAATTGATCTCGCAATTCAGTTCTTCCGTGCGACACTTGAAAAGCTGATGTGATTCTCTTTTCCCAGTTTCTTGGTATCTTTGTGTCTTGTATGTTACTATTGTCCCGATTCATTGATTCAGGATTGGCTTGGTGGTTAAATTACTAAAAAGGATAAACCGATGGGACCGACAAGAGTATTGCTTGTTGATGATGAAGAGGATTTCACCGACATCCTCTCGGCGCGGATGGAAACCCGTGGTTTGCTGGTGGATGTTTCCCCAAACGGCATCGACGCTTTGGAAAAAGCCGACCGCACTTCCTACGACGCGGTGATCCTCGATCTCGCCATGCCCGGAATGGACGGTATTCAAACCTTGAAACGTCTATTGGCGAAGAATCCAGACATCCAGGTAATCCTGCTGACCGGCTACGCCACCCTAGAGAAAGGATTAGAGGCGATCAAGAGCGGCGCAATGGAATTCCTCGAGAAGCCAGTCGACATTGATAAATTGATGGGCATTATCTCTCAGGCGCGCGATAAAACTGTCCAACTCACTGAAAAACGTATCGAAGAAGCGATCAACCGCATCACACGTAAAAAGGGGTGGTGATAGATTGAGCCGGCGAGGATCACAGCACCACGCAAACTGTGTAACAGACTGTCCGAATTTTTACATGAAAATTCAGGATTTTCCTAACATATTGAAATTCCTGGATTCCCGCTTTCCAGGCTGTCCGAGAATTAAAAGTGGTGTCAGCCGTCCTCGGCTGACACCACCTTTCAATCGCAAGCACGGAGGCTTACGCTACTACCCTAAAATACCAAGGCGCACAGACAC
>CAZCRQ010000292.1:0-3789 GCA_964501095.1 uncultured bacterium
CATATTTTATCGACTTAGGTGTCAGCCGAGGACGACCGACACCACATATTTTATCAACTTTGGTGTCAGCCGAGGACGACTGACACCACATATTACATCATGTTCATTATAAATATCCTATCCATCCTGTATGTTTTATTTTTCATAAATCGGACTCCATTCCGCGACTGCTTCGGAATAAATCTTCACCGGACCTAAGCCAGTCCATTTCTGGTTATAGTTGTAATTCCATTCCAGGTATTCGGAAGCGCCACCACCAATAGTTGTAATCAGATAACGGTTGGCGACTTTTCCCATGAAATCCGCAATCTCGCTGGGACTGGTCTTATCCCCGCCCTGCGGATCGATATGCACCCAGCCATAAGGAGGCAGATAGACCTGACTCCAACGATGGAAGACATCGTCGTAGGAAGCGTCATCGCCGCGCAGAACAGCGGATCCCACATATCTCGCCGGAATCCCCGCCGCACGACACATCGAGATGAAGACAAAGGTATATTCGCTGCATGAACCAGTGCCGCGTTCCAATACCTGAGGCGCGACATTCCACCCGCCCGCCAATTCGTAGTTCAGATGCTCACGGATGTACTTGTGAATCTTACGCATTTTCCAATAGAGGTTGGTTTCATCCCCAATAGCGTCCTTTACCGCCTGCTGGATGATTGGATCATGGATACGGTATTTCTCCTCATCGACCAGGTAGAGTTCCCGAATTTCCTTGGGGATTTGTTCTATGCTGCCGATTTTATGCGGATAGATCAACCACTGAGCGTCGGACAGCTCAACATTGATCTCATAAACAATCTGCTGACGCTTGGCGATTTCCAAGTTTTTCAATTGAAAATGGGCAACCGGCTGATCCCAGCGATCCTTGATGATTTCCAACGGTTCAGGTTTGAAGGTTCCAGAAGTGAGGAGTTTTTGATTTGGCAATTCCGATGGCAAGGCAATAAAGGCGTCAAGGGTCTTTACCTCACCCGGTCCGTAATTGCGAAATTCATAAGTCAAGAGCATATTCAACTTATGAGGATTCCCCGTTTTGATATATTCGCCGTCATCTAACGATAATTTGAAGAGCAGATCATCCTGATAGTCGACATTCCAGAGGTATTTCCCCTCGGTAGCCAATCCCTGTGGATTTTTCCCAGGCGAAGCAATTCCAAATACTACTTCACCATGCTCGCAGTCGAAAAGATAGAGCTTATCAGTCTGACGATCGGCGCACCAGAGATAACCATTCCACCAAGTGATTCCGGTGGAGGACCCTGAAGGAGCGGGATAGCTTTTAATCGTCGTGCCATCTTCAGTGGAAATTTGGCAGAGCACATCTTGAAGATCATCGGCGAGCCAGAGGTATTGTCCATCCCAAGCCAATCCCTGGGGACGCGGAGTTGGCGCTTCCAGGCTCTTTAAGGTGATGCCGCTCCTCGTGTCGATCTGAATGATACGCAGCTCTTCCCCATCGACACACCAGAGATACTTGCCATCCCACGCCAATCCGCGCGGCATGAAACTGGGTGAAGGTAGCTTTTGCCTTACCGTGCCGGAGGTGGGATCGACCGCGTAAAGAGTGTCGGTCAAACGGTCGGCAGTCCAGAAATAATTGCCGTCGAACGCAATGCCAGTGCAGGTCTTCCCCGGAGCCGGTATAGCTGCCAGACTGTCTCCGGGTACGGCATAAAGACCATCCAGTGTAAGAAAAAACAAAACCGCCCCCACAAATATACAGCATGTCCAAATTTTCATTTCTTTCCTCTTTGTGTAAACATGACAATTATAAACATAAGCAGAGCTATAGCGGCTTCGAAAGAGGCAGCGTAGCATGAGCGTCCCGCTCATGTTACGGGCTCACGGGCGGGACGCCCGTGCTACTATCGACTCGCGGGCGGGACGCCCGTGCTACTATCGACTCGCGGGCGGAACACCCGTGCTACTGGGCTCTCTGAATCACTTATTACCGAATACCTGCATCACCGAGTATCAGACTATTTTTCGATCCTGAAATCCTTGCATGAAATTACCTGATGAATTACTTTCTTAGTGAAGAATTGAGGGGGCATCCCATTTATAAAATGATCGTTACCCAGGAATTATCAATATGAACGCCAAACCTCTTTATTCAATCGATTTACCCCTTCCGCGTCTCTCCAGCGGCAAAGTACGAGAGATTTTCGATTTCGGGGAGGGATTTATACTGGTGGTAACTACGGATCGGCTGAGCGCCTTCGATGTAGTCCTCGCGGAGCCAATCCCATACAAGGGGATTGTTTTAAATAAGATGTCGCTGTTCTGGTACAATCGATTTCGTGGAATAGTTAACAATCCGATTTTACTCAGCGATCCAGGAGTGACCGGTTTTGGCGAGGAAATTCCTCAGGAGAAAGTTCGGCTTTTATGTGGACGAGCAGTATTGATGAAGCAGGCAGAAGTCTTTCCGATCGAGTGCATCGTGCGAGGATACCTGGCGGGCTCAGGGTATAAGGATTATCTGAAAACGGGGAAAATCAGCAGCCACCGATTGCCGAAAGGGTTAAAAAAAGCCGATCAATTCCCACAACCAATCTTCACCCCATCGACCAAAGCGGCTGAAGGACATGATGAGAACATCTCTTTTACAAAGGCGGCGAATCTGCTCGGTCGGAAGAATATAGAGCGTCTTCAAGAACTATCATTACAGCTATATACGGAAGCAGCCGCCTACGCCTTAGAACGAGGGATCATCATTGCCGATACCAAGTTCGAATTTGGAGTTATCGAGGATGAGATCATTTTAGTCGATGAGGTTCTGACTCCGGATTCCAGCCGTTTCTGGCAGGCGGATCGTGTCGTTCCTGGGGAAGAGCCGCCCAGTTATGATAAACAGATTGTCCGCAACTGGCTGGAAGATTCCGGGTGGGATAAAACTCCACCCGCTCCAGCGCTGCCAAAGAAAATTATCAAACAAACCTCAAAAGCCTACCTGGAGATTTATGAGAAACTGACCGGCGAGAAGATCGAGGGATCTAAATAGGGATTAAGATAAGGATTGCTGCGACGCTCTTCCCCGACTGTGGTAACCGGACCATGCCCCGGATAAATACGTGTGTCATCCGGAAGTGTCAGGATCTTTGCACGGATCGATTGGATCAGCAGATTGCCATTGCCCCCGGGTAGATCCCATCTCCCGATCCCACCAGAAAATACGGTATCCCCGGCGATCAACTCCTTCCCGATTTTGAACACCAAATGTCCGCGTGTATGACCGGGGACATGGATGGCAGTCAGTGTAAGCTTGCCGAAGGTTAAAATCTCTCCATCTTCGATGTAAGCGTCCGGTTGACAAGCAATAATATTCTTTCCGATGAGCGCCGCAAGATTCTTCGCAGGATTGGTCAGCATTTCGCTGTCCAGACGATGACACATCACTTTGGCTTCCGGATGATTTCGATGAAGTTCTTCCAATCCGCCGATGTGATCGCCATGACCATGGGTGAGTAGAATCGCCTGAAGCGTGAGTTGACGCTTTTGCAGAATGTCGGTGAAACGATAAGCTTCATCGCCGGGATCGATGACAACCGCATCGCTGTCTTCTTCAATAATAAAACCGTTGGTTTCCAACGGTCCAACAGAAAACATTATAACATTCAATTTTGTTCATCCGATATAATGGTGGTGTCAGCCGTCCTCGACTGACACGAATAATGGTGGTGTCAGCCGTCCTCGGCTGACACGAATCATGGTGGTGTCAGCCGTCCTCGGCTGACACGAATAATGGTGGTCATGGTGGTGTCAGCCGTCCTCGGCTGACAC
>CAZCRQ010000293.1:0-3781 GCA_964501095.1 uncultured bacterium
ACTGTGTATTTATAGTAATCTTTCAGTTATTACAATAGGTTTAATAATAGAGATATCTAGTTATGGAATATCATTATATACAATAAATGTATCAGATTGTCAAGACTGACTGGATTCCTGACTTCGCGGGAATGGCACCGCCAGCGTTTTTCCCATTCTCGAACAGCCTGTTAAAACAGCGAAGAACCATAAACAACTACGACTCCTTCAGCGGTTTCAGGCGAATTTTATCCCCCGGATTAAGTCGATCAATATCCTTGATCGAATTCCACTCCACTAAATCCTGCAACTCGATCTGGTAGAGTTTTGCGATTTTACTCAAGGAATCGCCATGCTGAACAATATGAAATTCAGGAATGTCGGCGATGCCATCCGCCGGTGCGGTCTTCCCTGGAATGACCAAACGTTCGCCGGTGTGAATGGTCGAGTGGCGGCTTAAACCGTTTACCGCGAGTAAATCGGAGAGCAATACGTCGTGTTTCTTCGCAATATCCCAGGGAGTATCGCCGCTTTGAACAATGTAAGTCGTCTCTTTCACGCTCTCTCGCTTAGGTTCGCTATTTTCTGATCCACTGCCAGGATTTTCTGCCGGGGGATAGAGTACCAGCTTCTGCCCCGGATATATGGTGCTTCCGGAATGGAGATTATTCCAACGAAGCAATTTGGAGAGTCCAACTCCATGTCTTTCGGCGATTTGGGAGAGAGTGTCGTTACGCCGAATGGAATATATTTGTTTCTCAGCGCCGTCCGGGAGTTCTGCATCGTCAAAACGGGCAAGATGACTGAAATTGGCTTTTACTCCTTGCGGAACCACTGGGATAAGTAAATATGCGCCCTCGCTTATCCGATGAGGATTTTTAATCTTATTCGCCGGCACATCTAGGATGGCTTGAACTGTAGTTTTATACTTTTTCGCAATCAGCCCCAGAGTTTCACCTATCTTCACTTTGTGGCGCACCCATGATGTCTTTTTTTCCTCGGGAATGGCGGCAAACTTTTCCTCAAATCCTTCCGCAACACCCTGCGGTACATATATAATAACAGAATCCATCGCCGGAGGCGTGCACCAGCGGATCAAAGCGGGATTCATCTTCTGAAGTGTATCTACAGTGACGTCAATAATTTCCGAGAGGGTAGTCAAATCGACACATTCACGAACGATGACGCTGTCGCGCGCCCCCGCTTCGACATATTGAATCGGTGCAAATCCATATTCCTCTGGGTTTTGCGCGATACGTCGGGCTGCCAGAAAAGTCGGAATATAATGGCGTGTCTGCTTGGGCAACCGTTTCAATTTCCAGAAATCCGCTGTTTTGTGGCGTCGCCTCTCACGCCAGATACGCCCTTCACCGCAGTTGTATCCCGCAATCGCCAGGTACCAATCCCCCAAATGTTCATAGAGTTGACGAAGATAACGGGCGGCGGCAATAGTGGACTTCTCCGAGTCGCGTCGTTCGTCATACCACCAATTGGCTTCCAGATTAAAGAGTTTCGCCGTTGAATGGATGAATTGCCAGGGACCAACCGCTCTTGCCCAACTACGCGCATCACTGCGAAATCCAGATTCAATCATGGCGAGATAGACCAGATCCTCAGGCACACCGTTCTGTCTGAGAATCGGTGTCATTCGGGGAATGATTTCCCCGGCACGGGAGAACCAGGTTTCAATCGCCTTGCGTCCACGCTCAGTACCGGTAAAATAATCGATCACACTCTGCACCTTTGAATTCATCGTATCGGGAATTTCAGGCAGGGGACGCATTAGATCAATTGTCGTATCGATCTCGACTGCGAAACTATCAATGGCTATTTCAAGCATCAGGGAGTCAACGACGGCAGTATCCAGAAAAGCCTCGACGGGAAACGCCGCCATCCCCTGGGCGCCTGGATCCAACGGTTCATACTCACCGCCCATCAGACTCGAATAGCGCATCGCCCAGGTCGCTAAAGAATCCATCCAGACAAGACGTTCTGCCGGTGAGAGATCCACCAGCGTTCCTCCCAAGAGACTGATGCCGATTACTAGGCTCGCCTCCGCAGCCAAAGTATCACCGCGTGATAAGTCGATCTCCGCCTGGGCAGCCCAAAACAAGGCGGAGTCGACTCGAAAGGTCGTAAGAGATAAATTATCCAACTCCTCATTTGACGTATCCCCGCCGGTCGAATCTTCAAACCCAGAAGAAAGTCGGTTGTCTAAAATTTCTCTTTGATATGGATTTGATGAGGAATCTGCAGTGTTTACTGATGGGGAATTTGTTTTGGAAAAAGGGAGTCGCAAATTGGAGGAGGAAAAGCATCCTGTTTGCAAATAGCAGATCGCTATAATCAGGATCAACCATAAGATAAGCGTTTTTAGGGACTTAGACATAACTGCACCAGTTGAATCGTTGAAATTATTAAAGAAGCAACTTAATTCTGTAAGTTCGTGACGTGCAAGCCTTCCTTCGATTCCGTGTTCCGGCTCCTTGCTGAAGGATAACAGGATGATTACCTTTACCAAATGAACCACTCACATCACATTTTACCATTGGCGGTACTTTTAAGTATCGTATTCGGCGGATGTATCTCCCACCATTTTTTCGTTGATTTATCCCAAGATGGACAGGTTCGCTATACCTTAGAAGGAGACAGCCTGGATCTCAGTGATGAACGTCTGCCGCAACCCGATTCTCTAATTTGGAAATTCCTCGAAAGTCATCGCGAGGATAGAATGGATGAAACTGTTTGGTTTCGCAGTTTCCAAGCTCCTGTTCAACACTCGATTCCGCATCCGATCGCCCCTTCGACTGAAACCGGCTTATTTTCCATCGATCGCCAGCATTATCTGCTCTTTAAACAGGTTCGTTTCAAGGCGTTTTTTCCGGATTGGAATGTTACCCGTCTTTACGGGAATCTTCGCCAGTTTGTTCCCCCGGAAGCGGAAGTTTTGAAAACCGACGGCATTGACACACTTCTCCCGGCGTCACAATTGGAAGATTTGCGCCGATTGGAAGCGAAGGGTTTGCAAAAAGGCGCTGCCCGGCGTTATCTGATGCAAATGAATGAGATGGTGGCAGCCTGGTATTCATTCCGTGGCATACCTATTGACAGCCTGGCGGCTGCCGATGCACTTGAACGATTCAATGCCGTTTTAAGCGCGTATCTCATGACCCTCAGGGAGTATGATCCCCTGGAAGTATCATTGGAATGGTTTCAGGAGCTGCGCTCGACGATGATTCAGGCAGCTTCGGAAGCGACTGGCGGTTCGGAAGTCTGGTTCACCAATATCGCCGACTCGCTTGAACAACGTTGGCAAACCTGGCGGGATGTCGAAGATGATAATGTCACTTTGACTGTTATTCTACCTGCTTTTCGGGTGATCGCTTCGCCTGACACGGTGAAGGGGGATACCCTCTATTGGGAGTTCCCCGGCGCACAGCTTGCCGATTCTGCAGTGGTGATTCAAGCCACCGGATGGACTCCGGTCTGGTGGGTCGACGTTTTGATCCTGCTGGCGATCCTCGGTTTTTTGATCTCCATCATTTCAAAACAACGTAAATCACGATGAATTTGTGAAGGTTGGAGTCTACGAAAATAGCTGTTGAAGTGCCGGGAGAGGGACTCGAACCCTCACGTCCCGAGAGACACTGGTCCCTGAAACCAGCGCGTCTACCAATTCCACCACCCCGGCGTTATCCTCTGTTGATGGCTATGAATTATCCTCTGTTGATGTCTATGAAATATACTTTCTTATACGGGAATGAGTCAAGCCAACCGGTTACCAACACCACACTGACTTGAG
>CAZCRQ010000294.1:0-3779 GCA_964501095.1 uncultured bacterium
GCTACCACTCGCAGGCAGGGACGCCTGCGCTACCACTCGCAGGCAGAGACGCCTACGCTACCATTAAAACGTGAAACTGATGTTAAAACGTTGAACCATCTCGAGAATGCCAAAATCACTATAGGCATAATCGATTCCGAATCCCTTCCATTTTGCACCCATGCCGGTGGATAAACCGAGTAAATCGTGACGGAAAGTATATCCAGCGCGCAGGAAGAACATCTCCTGGTAGGCATATTCCGACCCGAGATTGTAACGTTCGATATTATCGTTGGGATGCTCCAAGTCTCCCACAATAGTAAGCCGGTGCATCTCAGTTTTATATGGTTCAGCGGTGAATCCCATCTTGAATGTCATGGGAAAATGGTAGGGCAGAAATTCGGTTGGATTATCCAACCGTACGCCGTTGTTGAAGTCGTGGAAATTTCCCGCCAACTGCATTTCCGGACCGAAATTACGGATGTTCATGCTGAGTTTGATGGTTTTCCAGCGGGTGTCGTACATCGTGCCCACGTCAACCGCCCAGGCGGCAGCAATTTCATCATCCAGATTCTCGCGAACATATTTTATGTTCGCCCCGAAGGAGAATTTATTGGTAAGCTGCGTGGCGGCAGTAGCGCCGACCATCACATCGGTTACACTGAAATAAGAGTCCGTGCCCTCTGGACGCTCTACTGTTGTCCGTTCGATCTCACCGGAATTCAAACTGGTGACGAAGAATCCCAGGCTCCAACTCGGATTCAGATTGTGGGCGACCGCTACGGCATTGTATTGAATATCCGCCAGCCATTGCACATTCTCCAGGCTGACCGTCGTGCCCTGGATATGAATTAAACCGGCGGGATTCCAAAACATTGCCGTGCCATCATCACTCAAGGCGGAAAACGCATTCCCCATTCCCACGCCTCTCGCACCAACTGGAATTTTCAAAAACTGCGTGCCGACTGTCCCCACCTTAGCAAAATCCGCTGCATTCCCTGAATGCGGCATCAGCAGAACTGTGACCGCCAGGAAGGTGAACAGGATATATATTCTTTTATTCATGATCAATTCTCTCCATTCTGTCACGGGTGGCAAGCCCGTGTTACGCGCAAGCCGTCACATGTAGCATGGGCGTCTCGCCCATGACACGGGCGGGACGCTCGTGCTACACAGGATGTTATCTGATAATCAGGAATTTTCCGATCTTCTTTTGTTCATCCGGCGTTTCTACAACATAGAGATACAGACCGGAAACCACTTTCTGATTGTTTCGACTGATCAGTTCCCAATACTCGGCACCGCTAGTCGCATCGTTATGGATGATCTCGTCCACCAAATCCCCAGTCAATGTAAAAATGGAGATCTTGCATCGAGGAGGCAGATAGAAGAATGCGATTCGGTCTTCATAGCGGGATTCGAAAATGGCAGTCCCTTTGTATGGATTCGGGACAACACGTACACGATCCACCGATCCATACGGGATATTTTGCTCATAATGGCTGATACTCGGATCCGGACGAGGGATCACCGGATCCGGAGCGCCTTCCAAAGTCTTGTTGTAGTTCGATTTTGCCGATTCGATCTGGAACAACCCCTGATCGGGCTTATCCGGATCATAAGCGACCACCGAGTAGAAATACTTCAATCCGTTCACCGGTTGTTCGATATTTCTGAAAACTCCAATCCCGTCGCCAGAGACAAAATCACCGCCGCTATCGGTATAGGAATGAACGATGTCAGGAAGATCCACTTGAATCCACTGGAGAGTATCAGCGTTATGCGCATCCCAATATCCATCATCATAGATGGTCAGAGTATCCGTTCCGACAACGATAGGATTGATAGTGTCTCCTTCGGTGCTTAACAAGAAAACTGGTTCATCGCGATTGTCAAATGCCGCGATGATTTCCCAATTCTGGGCGTTATACTTGGAACGATAGATTTTATATCCCTCGAAGTCAGGGGCGCCGATGAAATTGTCAATGGCTGTTTCAGCGTAAGAATCCCAGACCAGGTTCACCGCCCGATCACTTGCACTGTAATGCAGATCCGGAATAGGCGGTGGGATCGGGAGGAGAAAATGTTTGTCGCGGCGGATTTGGGTATCGCTGGCGCCGGAGAATCCAAGTTGTTCAGGATCCGGAGCCGGTGTCGCGGGATCACCGATGATTTCTCTATCGCCCTGGAAATAAGCAATCAGTGCGTTATCGATGTTTTCGCGCAAGCCTTGCAATCCCCAGCCGATGGCGGTGACAACAACGAATTTCTTCGACTCCCCATCCTGCCAGTTATTATAGGGACCGGAAGTGATCATATAACGGTAATCGAAAACTGGTGCGCCGGCGGCATAATCAAAGGGATGCGGCATGAACATCATCCCCGCGGACAGAGAATGAGTCCCGGTCATATATTCATACTTCTCGGCGTCGGAACCAGGATCGGATTCCCAATTCCACCATTGATGTGAGAGGGGTCGCGGGAACGTATCATCCACAGTCTCATAAAAGGGTTCCTGTGGCATGTAAAGGAAGCGGGTACCGATGAAACCGGCGACTGGCGTCAGATTCGTACGCTCACCGGTGTCATTCTCTCCGCTCTGTGGATAATCACCATCATACATGTAGCTGGTGTTCCGTGGGATGAGATAGCCCCGCAACGGCTCGTCATCAGCGTCAAATAGGGTATCTCCAGCAAAATCAGTCAATGGCTGACCATGAATAATGGGACCATCATCGACGAGATAGATCTGGTATTCATCATAAACACCGTCCGGTTCCGCCTCGAAATTGTCCGGTTCGTTGTTGTCGTGATAGCCTTGTCGATAGGGATTTCTCGGATCAGCCAGCGGCCATCCCCAATAATCGTACCCAGTGATTCCATCACCATCCAGATCAAGCGGATCGACCCAATCATAGCGGAATCTGTTTTGTCCTTCCGGCGCCCAGCCGTCATAATCGACAAGATCGTCGATATTAGGTTGATCCGGATCTCCACCAGGTCCGCAACCGATATCATTGTCATAAACCAGGGTTAACATAACTCCATTGAGCGCCCCGCCACTTACGTTCTCGATCTCGTACAGGAAGATGATAAAGTCGTCATACTTCGGTAATGACCATGCCAGAGTTCTCTGCGAAATCTCGAATCCGATTGGTGTATGACCTTGAATACTCTTCAGGTCGTCAAAACGCACCCAACCATCTTGGATGGACTTGGGACCACCACCAAAATAAAAAATCGAGCCGTCGGTAGGATCAAATTCATAATTTCCATAGTCCGCATGACTACAGAGGGGTTCGCCGCCAACCATGGCGGCGATCCAGAATCTTCCTTCCCAGATGTAATAGACCTCAGAACCGGCAGGCCATTCCCCCGATGGCAGACTGGAGTTCGGATCCCCATAATTCCCGTAATTGGACATCGCCATCCAGATATTGCCTACATCGTGAACGCGTTGGGCGAGGGGTGGACGAGCATCGAGTTCACGAACCGGTCCTTTTATCGAGGCGGTAGTGTAGGTGTCCCTGTCTGCGTAGTTGACCGCTGCCTCTGTTCTTAGGGCAAAGGGCAAAGTGCAAAGGGCAAAGGATAATACGCAAAGGGCAAAGGATAATACGTAAAGGGTAAAGGATAATACGTAAGGGGTAAAGAGTAAATAACTTCCATAGGGTGGTGTCAGCCGTCCTCGGCTGACACCATGTCCTCGATCGCAATAGGGTGGTGTCAGCCGTCCTCGGCTGACACTATGTCCCCGATCGCAATAGGGTGGTGTCAGCCGTCCTCGGCTGACACTATGT
>CAZCRQ010000295.1:0-3748 GCA_964501095.1 uncultured bacterium
CAGCGAGCCGGAGCAGCTATCCAACACCACCGCGTTGTCGTAGCCGGTGAAGGTGCAGTTAACGAATTCGACTTCTACTCCCGTAGCGCTGAACGCGGTTCCAGATCCTCCACCGTTGAATGTGACATTTTCAAAATATAGACCTTCTTCCTCCTCTTCTTCTGGCTCAAATACAAATATACCACCGTTAAAAAAGCGAGCGGATCCAAGGCAACAGCCGGACCTTGCCACGATTGTGAAGCGGTCTGCTGACGTATTACCTTTAAAAACGAGGTTTTGGCCAAATTGGGCTCCTTTAAATCCTTGAAAAGACAGAATCACGTTATTGTTGATTTCTATCACGGTGTTGTCCTCAATGGTCAATTTTCTCACTCCCATTGGTGGCCCACCCTGAACAGGGAAAAAATCCTCATCAGTTGTAGCCATACAATCATCAGTGATGATGACCCGGTCACGCCACCAGTTGTCCCCCAAAGGTATCCCAACACTCCATGTTTGTGCGTAAAGTCCTGTGTGGCGGGGACCGTTCTGAAGCTGTCCCCATTCGACCTTGCACAACTCGTTCTCGGTATCTACATCGTACAGACTACCGCTCTGATTCACGTACACCCGGAGAGTGTCGTCATTGCCGACGACATCATTCTCTAATGTACGCGAGATTAGCTCCAACTGCCCATCACCATCTAAGTCGGTAAGGATGTTTGGACTGTGATTTCGATGCCGACTGTCGTCCAAATCCCATCCAAAGGAACGGTTCTGCGAATCGACGTCAAAGCCGGAGACCGCGTAATCTTCGCTCTCATCGGATATAACCACCCGATATACCAGATCGTTATCGGTGCCGATGTTGGCGATGGTCGCCATCAAGCCCTCATTTCGTGCAGTGCTCCGAGGCCACCAGCCCGGATTGAAGGCATTTGCAGACACTAAAACCAAGTCTTCTCCAAAATCGGTGGAAATGGCTGGTTTACCGCCATTATTGAGTTCTCCCGCTCCGTACTTTGCCAAATCGCCGATTGCCACCGACTCCGGAACATAGGGAGGAGGACCTGAAAAGAGTTCAGATGGATCGGAACCATCAAAGAAAGTGTGCTCAGCACCATCAGCATCTTCCCCAGCAACGTCAATGGATAAGTCGAGAACCACTAATTTACCCTGAGGATTCTCTTCATCAGGTTCAATCCGATAGGGAACAATCGCCCAAAGTTTGCCGTCGTTATCCACGTCTGCCAGAACTGTAAGATAACCGCCTTGGAGACCGTGATCAGGCGAGCCATCTCCATCGTAGGCATATTCGCGGCCCCGCCTGGAAATCAGGCGATCTTGGTCGGTATTGTCGTAAGTCCACCACCAAATTTCGCCGATGGTGTGCATTACGATTTCTTTTGCTCCGTCGTGATCAATATCTCCCACTGCGGGATACACCGGCAGATTAGAAATCATCTTGGGAGTGTCGGAGAAACCAATGTCAGAAGCAACAAGTTGAACGTCGAGGTTTTCATCTACGTCGAAAATCTTGACGTACCATTCCTCCGCGCTTCTGTCTGAGATAATGATCTCCATTTCACCGTCTTCTCGGCTGCCTTCGATACTACTCTCCAAGTCAGCCAGAACGGTAGCGCCGGAAACGTTCCACAACAGCTCGGAACTTGCCAATTCCGCGCCATCCTCTCCACTGTAAACCTTGACATGTCCTTGACTTGAACGCTTAGTGGTGATAACGATTTCTCTGGTGTCGTTGCCCGTTATCACCTCGCCCACTGAAGGAACGTGCTGGAAAGTATAAAGATTAGGCGCGTTGATGGTGAATCGAAGCTCTCCATCGTTATCGTACACCCAAATATGGGTGTTATCGGTCACGAGTACCTCCTGGGTTCGATCATCGGCGCTAAGCTCCAGATTAGCAACTACAGGACTGCTTTCCTCGTAGTTCGCATTAAACGTGCCGATAGACAACACCCCACTGGCGCTATTCCAGCCGTCCAGCCAAGACCACGCTGCCAACAGCGGGGCAAAGACGGCTGAAAACGCTAATGCTGCCGCAATCAATGCGGCTAAATACACCGAATTCTTCATGGTAAATCCTCTTAATGAATCAAGTGGTACAAGTTTGCTTGGGGATGCGAAATCCCCGGCAGTTTCGTCTTCAAGATGAATGAGCCCGAAGGCAGCCGCGAAAGGTCGCGGTTAAAGAATTCTAAGGACAAACTGTGTTCGCCGGCAGAAAAATATCCGCTCCGGCGAGCCACCAGCCGCCCTTCAATTAGGAAGAGTTCAAATTGCACCTCCCCTGGTTGGTTAATGAAGAATTGGATGCTCGAACTTGAATTGACCGGATTGGGGAATATTTTGACGTAATTCCCGGATCGTGGTGTTATTAACTTAGGAACACCAGACTCCGAAACGCTGTGTATCATCCATATATTCGTTCTGTGGTCAACCCCTCCTCGATAATCTATGAAGAAAATATTTATTCCATTGTCTGTCAAAGATAAATTCAACACCGATGCGACGCCGGGCGCTATAGCCTCAAGCGAGTCAATGCGGCTTCCGGTAGTATCCATAGTCATTAGAAAGCAGTTCTCTTCAAAGCCTTCACGTATGGCAACTTGTACTGCGTAAATGGTGTCTCGCGCACAGGCGATGGCGTCGCGTTCATTTGAAAAGCCTTCTGAGTAACCCATTTCCGTGTTTGCAAGAATTTCCATCTCGGCATTCATCTTCTGCACCACTGCTAGTTCGTCTTCGGCAAGCTCCGAAACCATTAAATAAACATTGCCATGCGAATCGGAGGCAGGCGCCGCGAGATGGGACGCTCCCACATATTGCCGGTGATGAGGCACCCGGTAATTAGCCGCAATGATAGAATCATTGGCAGCCACCATGGCAAAGCGACCCTCATTGCCTCCGTCACCGACTGGGCGAATCACCCGCCAAGCGAAATAAAGGTTGTCTCGCGAATCAACATAGAACTTCGTGGGGCCATAAACTCTCGCCCTTGGATCATCGGACCAATAGACAACGTGAGTACTATCGATAAGTTCGAAATCTGTGTTTAGCCGAGTGTAGGTGATGGCGTATATTTTATCATCATAAGAAATCATATCGGCGCATTCTAAGACATAGTTACCCTCAGAAGTCATCTCCAGATGAATCTCTGCGTCCTGAGTCGGTCTTAAATTAAACCCTCCGTACCATGGATAAGCTAATCCAGGCACTACTGTGGGTTCTTGAATATATCCTCCATTATCGTCAAGGATAGCGTGATAATAATCCTCGTCTCTTACAAGAATGTGAGGGTGACAATCTTCATCGACACACATTGCGCCAAACTCCCAATAGTCTGGATGAAACTCAGGAAACACCAGCATAGGACTGATCAGCATTTGTCCGTCACGGTCGCATTTGGCGTAGCAGACTCCTAAAGAGTCATCAACGCTGTCCAGAAAGTAGAGAAGGTGGAAATTGCCTTCCGCATCGGATTTTACTGACAAGTGACGATGAGAAAGTATGGCGTCAGCATGATTGGTAACTCGGATATTATCCGACCACTCCCAACCCCATGCTGCTCCGGCAAGCACCGCGACCGCCGCGACCGCCAGCAACCCTCGCGCAACCTTGAATCCTAACATGGAAAACAATCCTCTTGAAGTGGTTAACTGAATCCTCGATTTCCCTTTTAACCGCCTATTATAATTGTTGAATGGGTTGATGTAACTCCCCGGATCGGCTTCCGCCTGAAAAGGCA
>CAZCRQ010000296.1:0-3733 GCA_964501095.1 uncultured bacterium
CATCAGGATTATTTAAATCATCTGGATCCACTACTCCATCTATGGTAACAAATTAAATCGGGTTGCCATCTTCCTCAACGCATGAAGATTCATTGTAAGTTAGCCAACCATATATTGGCTCAATGTCTCTTATGTATTTAATGAAGTTGGAATATTCAGTCCACTTGGGATTCGGCCACAACCATCCTAATTCATCGCCGTATGAGGCTGCGTTATGCAGTTCGGCGGGCGTACTAATCTGATGATCATTAGGTTGGTTGATATTCTGGCACAAAGTCACTAATCCGCTGACCGTAGCGCCATTAAAGTACTGATAGCGGTCACTTTGGAAAGGATATTGTGGCAACCATGCTTCTGCCCAACTATCTCCGTTCTCGTATTTATGCGAATAACGTGGACCGTAGTATGAGCAAAAATAACCTCGGGGCGCCAGAGTCATTGCAAGGTAACAAAGACATCGCACCATTCGTGGAGTCGGTTCAGCAATCCAGGATTGAACATATACTGAGTTATCCTCATTCCAATCAATATGTCCCGACGTTTGAATCCCCAGTTGGAGTGGTTTGTTTTTACTCGCAGCAGCATCAGCAGCATACTTCGCTCCATGCTGATAAGCGGCATCATTCTCGTCTTCTTCCTTCCCAAAGAAGTATCTTCGCCAAGCGTGCTGAATGGACTTGCCATCAACATCACCATCGTCACCGTCTTCTGATGCTTCCCAATGCCACCAGCCCTCTGAAGCCTTATAATTAATTGGATAGTGATCGAACCACATAGCATCCACCTCAGTTTCATCCAGGTAGGGTCCCATGTCGCTTGCCTTATTAGCCGGCCATTGAGCTGTCAGGCAGTAATTATTCGAATTATCCAACTGCGAATGCAATGCTGCCGTTATCTTCCGGTAGGGCGTCCAAGCATACTTGTAGGGTTCCGGACACATGAATCCAGCAAAGTTATTATGGTTAAGCATGCTGAGGTCATGGTCGAACCGGTAGATGAAGTCATCCCAATCGACTCCCGAAGGAATTTCTTGGTCAGGACTAAGAAACAATCCTTTATGAAGATCACATTCATAAGCGATCTTCCGTACTCGCAAGGCTCCGTGATCTACGTCGGTGCCGCACCAGCGCATGGCAAACTTTCTGGAAACGTCAGAAAGATTTTCAAGTCGAAAATCTACCCATTCCCAATCGCCATCGATATCGCTGTCCTTCTTGTGGCACTCTTGTGGATCACCGTCTTTATCGGTGTAGTAAAGGATGCAGATATCTGATTCGGGATCAGCCATTGAATTCAGCTTCATCATCTCGATGCTGAGAGTGTAGAATCCATCTTGTTTATGGTTACCGTAAAAAAACGCCTTGTACGGTGGAAGATGAACCAAATTGTCTCCCAGATTGTTGTTGGCATCCTGACGTTTCCCAATGATGAAGCCTCCGGGATTCTTGTCTGTTACATAATATAGGTTTACATCATCATAGGTAACTGAATTACCCATTGATCCTAAAAAAAAATCGTCACTCCAAACATACTCTGCATCTATCGCAGATTCCGAAAGATGTTGGCACTTATAGGAGAAATAAGTGTCGAACCAGGCGCCTCCACCGATCCTATTGTTTGGATATGCCAACAACTTTAAGTGATGCTCGCCGTTGTTGTTAAGGAGAGGGGAATAAAGAATCTCGTTATGCCAGTTAGCATCAGGAGTTCCGATTCTGTTTAGTAAATCGTATTTGTAAAGAGATCTATCGTAATCGATACCCGGCTGATCATCGGCTTCGGTGTTGGGATCATTTTCATCGTAGCCGCACAGGAAGAGATCCGGGTAGAAATACTTTTTTTCGTAAAATGTCTGATGGTCCCGGTCTATCAAACCACCATATCCCGGCGCGGTGGTGATGTGAAACGGTCCGCACTCGACGCCGAATGCGGTCGGATTAATGCACCATTGCACTGGATAATCTGCCACGTAACCAACAAAGGGGTTGTCAGCAAACGTGAGAGACCAGAACAAAACGATTGAAAAGGTAACAATCGCCGTAAAAAACAAACAACGGTTCTTCATTTCAAACTCCTGTGTTCTTTTTGTTTTGAACGCTCTTGAAAACTTTCTCAGGGCAGACAAACGACCTTTACCACCTTTCTTTCGACAACAGCCTCAGCCACGACGAAGAATATCCCCGCCGAGGACGAATGCCAACTAAGTGTTCTAGTTTTTCCGGGTCCTCTCGTTAATTGGTTTCTAAAAAGAATCCGTCCTTTTATGTCATATATTGAAACTTCAACGGCTTCTGAATAATCAATCCGAATTTCAACTTCGCTGTTAAAAGGATTGGGAGATACATTTACATTCAATACCGTTGGATTAGGTATTGTACTCTCACTTGGTGCAGAGACCTCCCACTCTGTTGATCCCGCTAATAATACTACTACTCTGGGCATAGGTCCCATTGGACCAATCACTAAATCGTCAGCGCCATCACCGTTGTAATCACCGACACCGCCAATTGAAGTTCCGCATTTGTTCCTATATAATCCACCATAATCTTCATTAAAATTAATTAGAATATCAGGTTCTTCAGAAATACAATATCCACCCAAATGATAATGTACTTCCGCATATTCGTATATTGCGTTAGCGTAAGAAAGCGCGATGTCTCCAAAGCCATCTCCGTTGAAGTCCCCTCCGCAGATACAGCGATAATCTGATTCAACATTAGAAATACCCCTGAGGTTCAAATCCGGTTCAGCATCCATCTCCTCGCCACCGAAGAATATATAAGCGCCATCCGCTTCATAAGCTTCGTACATCTCGTACCAGCATATCCCCAAGTCATCGTAACCATCGTGGTTGACATCTTGAAGGAGAGTGAAGCTTTCACTCATTCGCACTACGCTATATCGCCCTTGGAACATGCTATTATAGAACTCAAGATGAGGAACAGTATCAGGGGGGGAACCGCCTAAGAAAATACCAAACCACCGATCTCTTCTACTACGAATGTTTAAACGTATTACAAAATCATCATAACCATCTCCATTTACATCTTTTGTACATGGAATAACTGCTGAATCCCAATAATCATGAATATTGAACGTTAAATCGGGAATAGTATCGAAATCTGCTCCTCCCCAGAAATAACAGACCGTCAACGTTGAGTCGTCCAAACGACGAGTGGAAATATAGTCCAGATTCCCATCGCCGTTTAAATCTCCAGCGCTGCTTCCAGCAATAGAATAAAAGTATCGCCAATGGTCTGAATCAAAACGGAATTCAGGAGTCTGATCGAGGCTATCACGAAATTCATAGAAAATTATTTTTGAGTCCAAAGCCCTATATGTTGTATATCCAACTGCAACGAAAGGATTTCTATTGGGAAAAAATTGGCGCAAAGGGAGTATCCAATTATGGTGAAAACTATCGATGTTCGTGAACTGGAACACCGGCTCGCTGGACATTCGCTCCCCGCCGGGATAAATGTTCAGCCAAGTCTCTCGATCCCGGTCAACAGCGGTCGCTGCAATTAGGTCATCGTAGCCGTCGTGGTTGTAGTCTCCGACGCAGTCGAAGTCGAAGCCGAAGTAGCGGTGATCCGCCGGTCCTTCAATGACGGCGATGACTTCCGGCAGCTCATACCCCCACCCGGATCCCGCCAGCCCCAACGCCCCTGCCAGGACCAACCCGACCATCAATCGAAACATAACTCCTCCAAATTCAAACGTTTACGTTTAA
>CAZCRQ010000297.1:0-3712 GCA_964501095.1 uncultured bacterium
AGGATAGATAAAATAATGTTACAATTAAGCAACTTATTGTATACACATACCATTCAGTTTATCACAGTAATTGTAACATCTGTACAAATACACAGTTGCCTGGATTCCCACCTTCTTGGGAATGACACCTCGGGTGATTCCCTCACATTCTCTGACAGATTGTTTCTTGGGAACGACACCTCGAATGATTTCCCGGTATTCTCAGACAACCTGGAAGCAGGCTAATCGAGAATGCCAAAAGCACTTGACGTGAAAAACCCGGGCGGCAAGCCCGGGTTAAAGGGCATTCTGCCTGTCGATTATTTCTTCTTACGTTTCTCCGGGTAACGTAAATTCCATTCAATTACAATCGGACTGGCGATATAGATCGACGAATAGGTGCCGATGATAATCCCAGACAGCATGGCGAAGGTGAAATCATGAATTACCGATCCGCCAAAGAAAAAGAGTACAATGAGCACCATTATTGTAGTACTGCCGGTAAGGAGCGTACGGCTCAACGTTTCATTGATGGAGATGTTAATCTGCTCAATGAATGATTTAGAGCGTAATTTTTTGACATTTTCTCGAACACGATCAAAGACAACGATTTTATCATTTAGTGAGTACCCGACAATAGTGAGAAATGCCGCAATGATCGTCAAGCTTATTTGCAAGTTCAGAATACTGAAAAGTCCAAAAACAACCAAAACATCATGAGCCGTGGCAAGAACCGCCGCCACTCCATATCGGTATTGAAATCGCCAGGACATATATAAAACGATCAAGATGAGGGACGCCAGGACAGCAAGAAAAGCCGCCCTTCGCAGTTCATGACCGATTTTCGGTCCAACTGTCTCGATGCTTCTCAAGGTGATCGGATTGTCTTTAAAAACATCAGTCAATTGTTGGGTAATCGTGTCGATGGTTTTTTCGCCCGCCGCGGTCTGTTCGATACGGATCATTATATCCTGGTATCCCCCGCCGGCAATGGATTTCAACTCAGCGTCCGGATAACCGATGATGGCGAGTTCTTTACGCAATTCGCCTTCGGTAATCGGTTTCTCAAAACGGAGAATCGCCTCCATTCCACCAACAAAATCAATGGAATAATTTGGTCCTCGACGTGCAACTGTAACGATCAAACCAATGACGATTACTATTGCACTAATAGCAAGCGCAATACGGCGCTTGCTCTGAAAATCATAGTTTGCATTCTTTAGTATTTGTATCATGGTTCAAATGCTCAATTTCTTCAATGACCAATGATTAGTAATCCAATCGAAAATCGCCCGGGTCACCACGATTGCGGTGAACATGGAAGCAGCGATACCGATCATTAAGGTAAGTGCGAATCCGCGGATCGGTCCGGTGCCAAATCGAAAGAGCACCACACCCGCGATCAGGGTGGTGATGTTGGAGTCCATGATGGTGATAAACGCCCTGGCATATCCAGCTTTGATCGCATTCCAGATTGTTTTTCCGGCTCCGATTTCCTCACGAATGCGTTCGTAAATGAGGACATTGGCATCGACAGCCATTCCCAGCGACAGAATGATGCCGGCGATACCGGGCATGGTGAGACTGAAGTCGAAACCAGCGAGAACTGCGACTAGGAAAACCAGATTTAAGAGGAGTGCCAGGTCAGCGATCAATCCACTTCCGCGATAATATAACGCCATCGCCAGCATCACCAGGATAATCCCGATAATTCCGCTTAGGGTGCCTTTCTTGATGGAGTCTGCCCCGAGGCTGGGACCCACGGTACGTTCCTCAATAATATCCACAGGTGCCGGCAAAGCGCCGGCGCGAAGTACAATAGCGAGGTCGTTGGCTTCGTCGACCGACTCCGACCCCTCGATGATCGCCTGTCCGTTGGGAATTTTTACCTTGATCCGCGGCGCCATGTGAACCTTATCATCCAGTACAATCGCCAGAAGTTCGCCGATATTGTTTTCTGTGATACGGGCAAACTGACGTGCGCCATCGCGTCTCATCGTTAGGTTGACAATCGCCTGCCCTGTCTGTGTCAGATCGCTGGAGCCGCCGCTGATGTTCACTCGCGCATCCGACAACGCCGCTCCGGTCAGTTCAGCTCGTGAACGAACAAGATAGAGATAACAAAAATCCTCTGGCGCTCTCCCACTGACCGGCTTGTGACCCCAAAGAAACTCGTAATCCGGGGGAATTAAGTTTTTTACATCTTCACGCACCAAAAATCGTTCAACCGCTTTCCGTTTCTTTTCCGGAACCATTATTTGGCGTTCATAAAGATTTAACAGGCTGCTGAATGGACGCTCCTCGTCAAGCATGAATGTCGTGTCCGCTTCTTGTTGTGCCTGGGTCAAGGCTTCCGCCAAACCGCTGGTGACAGTATCCGTCTCGCCTTCCGCGAGCAATTCTTGGAGCGGACTGACTTCTTCTTTCTCTGTTTCAGGTTCAGCTTTCTTTTCTTCTATCGGAGCAGGTTTTACTTCTTTGGGTTTCTCCGGGCTTCCTTCCTTTTTCTTCTTCGCTTTGATTTCAGCCGCGAGATACGTATCGATCTGCTTGACCACATCGGCGGTAATTTGTGCTGGGGCGACAAGTTTGAACTCCAGCAGCGCAGTTCGTCCGATCAACCGTCGGGCGCGTGCGGGGTCCTGTACTCCGGGCAGCTCGACCACGATACGACGTGCACCCTGCTTGGTAATAGAGGGCTCTGCAACCCCAAATTCATCCACCCGATTGCGCAGTTTTGTCAACGTCAGATTTATTGCTTCATCCGCCTGGTCGCGAAGGTAACGGATGATTTCACGATCGCTTTGTCGCGGATCGCCAAAATAGCGCGCCATGTGGATATCATGCTTTTTAAACTCATCGAGGACAATTGATTCGAAATCCGCTGTCGGATTGGCATTGAGCTGCTCTTGGATGACGCTGGTAATTTGATTAAAATCGTTATCACGGTTCTTTGCCAGACGATCCATCAATTCTACAAGATTCACCTCGAGAACCAGGTACATCCCGCCGCTCAAGTCTAATCCGAGCTTGACTGCCCCGGAATTCGCCTCTACGGTGCGCTCATAAAACGTCCCCCGCAAATCTTGTATTTCAGCAATCAGATCTGCCTTCATCTCCTCATCCAGTCCCTCGGCGTTACGGATTCGTGATGCCGGATCCAAATCAAAACGGAAAATCTCATCCTTGAGCACATCAAGAGATACGCCGCTTTTTTGACTGATTACTTCTAATTTCGCATCACGTTCGCGCTTCAACAGGCTCGAATGCACCGTAGGATAAAGTGCATAAAGCGCGAGAACAATCAATGCGTAGATAAGGATTGCACGTAAGAGTTTGGATTGTTTCATGGCAACATCGCCTAGCTGGATTTCTGAATACTATTGAAAATACAACGATAATCTATCGTCCTGAGCGGAAAAATTCGGCTCAGAAATAAACTTCGCAATATAAAGGAAAGGTTCCATCTAGTCAATAAATTCGGGGAGAGCAATACTGCAAGCCATCCGAGCCTGCTGAAATCACTTTCGAAAACAGACAGACTGATTATCGATGTCTGCGATGCAGCCATGACGACTTGGTCGAATCCTTGATATTCTCGGATTACTCTGCAGTTGTTTTTATCTCAGGAGGATTATTTTCTGTGTTCTGACCAGATCTTTATGACGAATCTGGATGAAATAAAGACCGCTGGATAATTCTCCTTCTTGCATACGGGAATCGAGAATTATTT
>CAZCRQ010000298.1:0-3707 GCA_964501095.1 uncultured bacterium
GCACCCGCTTATAATGTAATCTCTTCCTGCACAACAAGTAGTGCAGGGCACCCGCTTATAATGTAATCTCTTCCTGCACAACAAGTAGTGCAGGGCACCCGCTTATAATGTAATCTCTTCCTGCACAACAAGTAGTGCAGGGCACCCGCTTATAATGTAATCTCTTCCTGCACAACAAGTAGTGCAGGGCACCCGCAGTGTACCCAAAACTCTCTCACTCAGTTTTTTCCGCCGCCAATAACGCCTTGAATGCCCGCCAAATATCTTTCTTGTGCGTGATTTTCACCTTGACAAAATTATCGCCGGTAATCTTCTCGAAGACCCGAAACATCGAGGATTCCCAGGCTACCGAAATGCCCGGTTTAATCTCCCCATAGCCGAAGAGGTTGCTGATTTCGGTTAATTTTTGTGCGGCAGCCAGGGCGTCATCGTTGTCCTGAGACCAGTTGTCGCCGTCGCTGCAATGAAAGGCGTAAATATTCCACAGTGAAGGGTGATAACGGTCTTCGATGATTTCCAGTGCTTTCTTGTACCCGGAGGAGATGAAGGTGCCGCCGGATTCGCCCTTGTGAAAAAATTCCTCCTCGTTCACTTCAGTGGCTTCGGTGGTGTGGGCGATAAAGACCAGTTCGGTTTGACGGTATTTCGTCTTGACAAACCGATAGAGGAGGAAGTAGAAACTTCGGGCGAGGAATTTTTTCACTGTGTCCATCGAGCCGGAAACATCCATGATGCAGACAACTACGGCATTCGATTCCTCCTTCACATCGGTGGCGAGACGTTTGTAGCGTAGATCGTCGGGGTGGAAGGGGAATCTTTTTCCCTTTTTCAGATCTCCGGCTTCAAATTCTGCCTCTTTTCGCACCCGGGCAACCGCCTGTTTGCGTTTGATCCTCTGGATGACGGATTTTTTCTTATCAAGACGAGCGCGAATGCCGACTCTTTTTACACCTTTCGGTCGTGACAAGCGTTCTGATTCTACTATACGGAATTTTTTCCGCTCGAGATGGGGAAGCTCAAGATCATTAAACAAGATTTCAGTCAGCTCGTCAATGGTGATTTCGGTTTCGTAGTAATCCTCGCCGGGTTGGTTACCAGCTTTATCGCCAAGCGGGCTGCCATCGGGTGTGCCTTTTTGTACAATATCGCCGGGCTGCACCTCGCCATCGCCCTGCCCGACCCCTGGAGTGTTATCGCCATAAACAAAACGGTACTCTTTTACTCCGCGAATTGGAATTTTGACAATTTTATCGCCGGATTTGCCGATAATCGACTCCTCGGAGATGATATCGACGATATTATCCTTGATGGTTTCGCGGATTTTCTGGCGGTGACGGGCACGATCCGCGGCGCTTCGATCACTGCGGTAATCGGAGGATCGGACAAAGTAAGCCATAGTTCCCCCTCTCAATCGCGCCATAAGTTATTCGCGGCGAATTTCAGCACCTTATCCACGCAGATTGTGCAGTAACCATTCTCCAACATGCGTTCGACCATGGAATCGTATTTTTTCTGCTGCTCCTGGTCGCGGGTGCGGGCTTTGGTGACAATCCGCGAGAGTTCACGCACCGAGGACAACAACTTCTTCTCGATCGCTTCCTTCAAGGGTTCATAGCTGGTGTAGTCGATTTTATTCCCTTTACGTGCGGCAGACCAGAGAAAGGCGATCACATCCTGACGAAATCCATCGGCTGCAGCGTTCGAGATACCGACCTGTTCCTCGATGGATTGGAGAAACTTGACATCCGGCTCCAGCTCCTCACGAGTGTTGGCATCCTTGACTTTGGTCTTGTTAACATACGCTTCCGAGTGATCAAGATAGTTCTGGAACAAGGTTTCCGCTTGTTCGGAATAGGAGTAGACAAACGCTTTGGTGATTTCTCGTTCGAGAAATTCCTTGTATTCCTTGAACAGGGTGTCCTGGAGAAAACCAAGATAGCCCTTGCGTTCGTCATCGGGAATATCCGCCGCTTTCACCATCTCGATCAGCGTATCGGCGACATTGATCGGATTGATGCACTTCCCATCGCTGTCGGAGAGAGCGTTATCCAGAGCTTTCATGATGAAGCGGGTGCTGATGCCCACCATCCCCTCATGAGTGGCGTCGTTTTTCAGCTCCTGGATGGTGATTTTCTTCGTCTTGCCTTTCTCGAGAACTTCATCGCCGTTGTAAATCTTCAACTTAGTCAACGGATCGACCTTGTTGCTCTTCTCCAGCCTGGTGAGAATGGCGAACATCGAGGCGAATTCCAGCGTAAAGGGCGCAATGTGGGCGTTGAAGTGCGAAGTATTGATCAGTTTCTGATAGATCTTCACCTCCTCCGACAGCTCCAGGTTATAAGGCACAGTTACCACCACGATGCGATCGAGTATCGCTTCATTGGTATGGTCGGCGCGGAATTTCCGCCATTCCGCTTCATTGGAGTGGGCGACAATTACTTCGTCGACATAGATCATCCCATGCCGTCCCGGTCCGGGAATCACCTTCTCTTGGGTGGCGGTGATCATGGCGTGAAGGTACTCGGTTTCGTTCTTGAAAACCTCGATAAACTCGACCATGCCGCGGTTGCCGCGATTCAAGGCTCCACTGAGATCGAGGACACGGGGATCGCCCTCAGAAAACCTATCCAGTTTCGAGATGTCCTCGGCACCGATCAAGACAGAAGTATCCTGGTTATTCGGATCAACCGGCGGGACTACCCCGATGCCGATTCTCCCACGACGAGACAGACTTTTTGTTTCTACGGGAAAATCCTCATACTTACCATCCAGTTTATTGAGCAGTTTCCAACGGCAGACAGGGCAGAGATCACCCTCGATGGTCACACCCAACAATTTTTCAAATTCAGGACGCAGATGATTCGGGATCAGGTGCAGCGGTTCCTCGTGCATCGGACAGCCCTCCAGACAGTAAATGTATCGACTTTCCAGAGCACGCTTGATTTTTTCCACCAGGGAACTCTTGCCTGAGCCGACCGGTCCCATCAAGTAGAGCACCTGACGGGATTCCTCGCCCTTCATCGCGGCGGAGCGGAAATAACGGACAATCTTGTTGATCGTTGGTTCCAGACCGAAAAACTCATCGGCGAAGAAATTATAAATCTTTACCGAGTCATCGGTGTAGATCCGCCGCAGCTTGGGATTGTTAATGCTGGAAATATCTTGAATCCCAGCTTCCATGATCACCTGGTAAATCCGTTCATGGGCAAACATCGCGATCGTGGGATCGTTCTTGACACGTTCGAGATACTGTAAAAATGTGCCCTTCCAGTATCCGTTCTTCTTGGACGCCCTATCCTCGGCGATCATTTTCGAAAAATCCATCTTTGACGCAGTCATGATACGCCTCCTTTCGTCGTGGGCTTTCCGGAATTCTTACTGACATACCTGGAAAGTGTTGAGTTATGTGATCCAGTTAACATCAAACCATCTATCTGTAGTACTTAATAGCAATTAGTATGCCTCTTTCGTGTAATGAGGTGATCGCACTAATAGGTATATGAAAGTGACTTACAGTTGATCGATAATGCTTTGGAAGGAAATTAAGGGAAAGCTGGAAGCTGAATGGAGATAAGAACTTGTTTATTAAATAGTAGCTTGAATCAGTCAGCAACACTTCGAAGATTGCGTCGCCGGCAGAGACGCCTAGGCTACCCCTCGCATTGGTAGCGTAGGCGTCCCCGCCTGCGAGAGGGGTAGCGTAGGCG
>CAZCRQ010000299.1:0-3696 GCA_964501095.1 uncultured bacterium
AGGTGTGGGCAGTGGTGTGGGCGGACACACAGTAGGACATGGGCATAAAGGCGCGCAATCACGCAGCGGCTACAAGCGACGTTCATGGTTCGAAGGCGGGCAAATGCCGATCCAGCGCCGGTTGCCGAAAAGAGGCTTCCACAATATCTTTCGCGAAGAATTCCAGATTGTCAATCTGCGTGATCTCGCCAAGCTCGGCGACATCACCGAGATTACGCCGGAAGTGATGGTCGATCATGGATTGGTGAAATCTCTCAATCGACCGATCAAACTGCTAGCGGTTGGAGAAGTTGAGAAACCATACTCAATCCATGTATCGGCGGTAAGTGGCACCGCAAGGCAGAAAGTGGAGAGCGCTGGAGGTCAAGTTAATGTACCACCTCCAGCCCCGAGACGAACTAAGTATATTAAAAAGAAGTTGAGAAAGTTAGTCGAGGTACCCCAAACCGATATTCATTAAGCCTGTAGCCTGTAGCCTGAAGCCTGTAGCCTGAATCTGGATAAGCAATGCTGGAAAAGATACGGAACATATTTAAAATCCCTGAGCTTCGACGGAAGATTATATTCACCCTGGGCATTTTTGTAGTCTATCGCTTGGGTGGTCATATTCCAGTGCCTGGAATCGATGCAAGCATCTTGGGTCAGTTTTTCGAGAGCCAGGCGAATACTCTCTTCGGTCTATACGATCTATTTGCTGGTGGGAATTTAAGTCGTGCCACGATTTTTGCGCTTGGCATCATGCCATACATCTCCGCATCGATCATCATTCAGCTAATGGCGAGTGTAGTACCATATTTCCATCGTTTACAGCAACAAGGGGATGAGGGGCGTAAAAAAATTACCCAGCTTACCCGCTATGGCACAGTCGGCATTTCAGCTCTGCAAGCATTGGGAGTCTCTGCGTTTCTGATGGGGATCAACATTGGAGAATCTCCGGTTGTGTTGCATCCAGGGATCGGATTTTACATCCTGACCATGATCACTCTCACTGCAGGCACCGTCTTCATCATGTGGTTGGGCGAACAAATCGATGAACGCGGCATTGGCAATGGAATCAGCTTGATCATCTTCATTGGAATCATCGATCGTTTTCCTTATGCCTTCCTTGATGAATTTCAACTGATGCAGCAAGGCATCCGTTCAATTATGATGGAATTGGTATTATTGGCAGTGATGATTTTAACTACCGCTGGAGTTGTCGCTCTGACTCAAGGCAATCGTAAGATTCCGGTGCAGTATACCAAACGTGTGGTCGGTCGGCGGGTATATGGCGGTCAGACAACACATATTCCCTTGCGGATAAACACCGCGGGAGTGATGCCGATCATTTTCGCCCAGACGATCATGTTCTTCCCTCAGACTGTGGCGACTTTCGTTCCCGCCGGTCCCGCACAGGATTGGTTGAACAACGCTTTTGGCTATAAGAGTATTATTTATATGGTTTTTTATAGTCTATTGATAATTTTCTTTACCTATTTTTATACTGCGATCGCTTTCAATCCGGTCGATGTGGCAAGCAATCTGAAGAAGAACGGCGGGATGATACCCGGTGTAAAACCGGGGAAGAAGACCGCAGAGTTCCTTGACAGCATTTTGACCCGAATCACCCTTCCCGGATCAATCTGCTTAGCTATTATCGCCATTTTCCCGACGATTCTTAATAGATTAGATTCCTCGATCAGTTACAATCTGTCATCTTTCTATGGAGGAACCAGTCTGCTGATCGTTGTCGGCGTCGCCCTAGACACTTTGCAACAGGTCGATTCTCATTTACTGATGCGTCATTATGATGGTCTGATGAAATCGGGTCGTCTCAAAGGGCGGAGA
This sequence comes from uncultured bacterium, assembly GCA_964501095.1. Lineage (GTDB taxonomy): Bacteria > Electryoneota > Electryoneia > Electryoneales > Electryoneaceae > CAZCRQ01. The sequence continues at coordinate 1,828 of CAZCRQ010000299.1, forward strand.
AGGATGTAACTCAGGCTTCAGGCTTCAGGTGTTAGGATTTGTTCTCTGAAGCCAGAAGCCTACAAAAGGATCGGTGAGATGCGATTGATCTTGTTAGGACCTCCTGGAGTGGGAAAAGGCACCCAGGCGCAGTTTTTACTGGATAAATTGAACGCAATTCAGCTATCCACGGGCGATTTGCTTCGCGCTGCCGTACGTCAAGGTACAAAACTGGGCAAAACTGCGAAATCTTACATGGATCGCGGCGAACTAGTGCCTGATGATGTGATTCTCGGTCTGATTCGCGAGAAGATGGCAGAACTTAGCAATCGTGCGGTGATCTTTGATGGTTTTCCTCGAACCGTTCCCCAGGCGGTGGGACTGGATAGTTTATTGAAGGAATTCAACCTCAAAGTGGATCGGGTTATCGAGTTGACAATAGATGATGAGGTCGTCGTAAATCGTCTCGGGGCGCGAAGAAGCTGCCCCACCTGCGGACGAGTGTATAATCTGATTTCCGCACCGCCAAAGAAAGCGGGGATTTGCGATGAGGAGGGAACGGCGCTCATTCTCCGCGATGATGACAAGGAAGCGGTGATCCGTAACCGCTTGAAGGTCTATCACGAGCTAACAGCGCCATTATCGGAATACTATCGAAAAACGGGCAGTCTTGTCCAGGTTGCCGGTGATGGGAAGGTAGAAGAAATTCGGGCGCGAGTGGAGAAAGCGCTAGAGGAGTGAGGGGTGAGGGGTAGCGTAAGCCTCCGTGCTTGCGAGAGGAGTGAGGGGTTAGGCAGGGATTTCTAAATCATGATCCGGCTAAAAACGCCAGCAGAGATAGAGGAGATGGCGCGCTCAGGGGCATTGGTTGCAGAGTGTTTGTGGCTGGCACGTGAGATGGTGAAACCGGGAGTGACAACAGCCGAGATCAACGCTGCGGTGGAAAGATTGATTGAAAAAGCGGGAGCACGCGCGGCATTTAAAGGTTTTCTCGGACCGGAGAGCGCCCCGCCATTCCCCACCGCATGTTGTATGTCGCTTGACAAACAGGTGGTGCATGGCATCCCGAATGCTACTCCGTTGAAGGAGGGGCAGATTCTCAGCGTGGATATCGGTGTTGAATTAAATGGATGGTATGGCGATGCCGCCCGTACTTTCATCGTCGGGAAGAAAGTCGAGCCAGGCATCCAGGAATTGGTCGAGACAACGCGTGGTGCCTTGGAAAATGTCATTGAATTCATCCGCATCGGGGAATTTCTCTCGACAATTGGTTACAAGATTCAAACTTTTGTGGAAGCGCATGGATTTTCGGTAGTACGAGAGCTGGTCGGTCACGGGATTGGACGCGATCTACATGAAGCGCCGCAAGTTCCGAATTTTGGGAATCCCGGACATGGATTACGACTTCGAGAAGGAATGGTTATTGCGGTGGAACCGATGGTCAACCTGGGCGTTGCTGAGGTCGTGGTTCTTCGTGACGGTTGGACGGTAGTGACCGCAGATGGTAAACCATCAGCGCACTTTGAACATACTATCGCTGTGACCTCGAATGGACCGAGAGTCTTGACTCTCGATCCAAATTAAGGAGTACCGGGTGGCGAAGGAAGCTTCGATTAAAATGGATGGAACAATTATCGAAACTCTTCCCAATGCCTCGTTTTCTGTTGAGTTGGAGGGTGGACATCGAGTGCTGGCTCATATTTCCGGAAAAATGAGGATGCATTATATCCGTATTCTTCCTGGAGATAGAGTCACGGTGGAATTGAGTCCTTATGATTTGACACGAGGCAGGATTATTTACCGGTATAAGTGATTGAGTGAAATCCCATCTTAGTCCCCCCGTTCACGGGGGGATAAAGGGGGGGAAGCGAAGCACGAGGGGATAAAGGG
>CAZCRQ010000300.1:0-360 GCA_964501095.1 uncultured bacterium
ATATTTTCTTTCGCATTTGGCCTCAAATATGGTATATCCCACCAATCTTCAGGAATCTTCCCTTTGTCATGAATTTCCCGAACAAATACCCTTCCATGTGCGCTAGACTTGTAACCTGCTCGATTCTTCGTTGAGTCCTTGTATGGTAGTCTAATATCATCCTTATTAAATGTCCAAGAATCCCCTCTGGTATAAATGAATAGTATTTCATGAGCTCGTAGAAATACCTTTTGGTTAGGAGCAGCTGGACGTGCATAAAACCAGACGATTTCATTCCGAAAATTGAAATGTCCAAATATTTTGTCCATTTCCGCTTTTATATAATGACTCGCATGCCAATCACAATGCACATAAATACTA
>CAZCRQ010000300.1:370-3661 GCA_964501095.1 uncultured bacterium
GTCTTTGTGTAAAACAAAATTCTGTCAGAGTTTCTTCCATACTGACCAGAATCACTCTTTCCACCAACAAGACGTTGCCATACAATTTCGTTTCGATAATTACTATTACCAAATATCTTGTCTAACTCGATCTTTATATAGTGTCCTGCATGCCAATCACAGTGGACATATATACTTCCTGTCTTCTTCAGCAGCCTCTTCATCTCATACAACCTCGCATTGAGCCACACCAGGTAGCCCGGCATTCCTCCTTCCCAGATGTCGTTGAAGGAGCGCAATTCGTTCTGGTCTCCGAAGATGACGTTGTATTGGCGTCCGGAGAAGAAGGGCGGGTCAATGTAGATGAGGTCAATGGACTCGCTCGGGAGTTGTCGCATCACGTGGAGGTTGTCTCCCCAGTAGAGGTGGTTGGGCTCGAGGTCGGGATGGCCGAAGGAGACGCGCTCCACCACCTGCGTGGGGAGCATCACGCGGGGGAAGAGTTTATTGAAGCCCTGTTTGCGGTCCCAGCCGAGGGGTTCCTTTTCTACGGGGATGGAGCCGAAGCGCACCGGCGGACGCCAGAACTCCTCCTGGCTGGGGAGTTCAGGCGGGGTTTCTTGTTCCGGTTCCTCCGGCGGCGGGATGATGTCGCCTTTTGACGGGCCGATGGTGTTTTGATTATTAGGCGGCATGCTAATCCTCCCAATTTTGGTTTGTTACAAGCAAACTATATGATAATCAACGCTCTATGCAAATGCAAGCAGTATCTCACGGCATTCTCCTAAACATGAACGGCTTGTCGGACTACGCCCTCGCGGTGACGGCGGGGATGGTGTTCATCTAACGTCAGCGTGCTATCGAGGGCGATGCCCAGCCGAACATCGTGGATTTTCTATCCAAGACGCTGATCCATCTGGTTTGCTCTTTAATCAGGGAGGTTTAGGTTTCAATACTGCGAGGTTTGGGTTTGAATCTATTTCTCCTCACTTAATGATTCATTAAGTTAGAAAGATGTAATTGACGAAATTCTCCCGAGACAGGCACGACAACATCTGTCAAAGAACTCCGTGGAATTAAACAGTTACGATATTTTTATCGCCCCAGGATCCGTGACACGAGCCACTTCCAGCTCCTGGTCTTGTTGCAGACCATGTATTTTCTTACTTTCCACCGAGTAATTGAATGCTGAAATTAGTAATCTATTAGTAATTATAGAGATAAAGATGCGCCGCCGATTCTTGAACACCAAGATTCACCAGGCAACAGTGACCAAGACCGACCTTGAATACGAAGGAAGCTTGACGGTCGATACGCACCTCTTGGAAGCAGCGGGAATAGAAGTAAATGAGCAAGTTGAGGTGTACAACATCACCCGCGGCTCTCGTTTCACAACTTATGCGATCCCAGGGGAAGCGGGATCAGGTGAAATGTGCGTCAATGGAGCCGCTGCACATCTGGCAGAGAAAGGCGACAAGATAATTGTCGTCACTTATTGCGAATTGGAGCCTGAGGAGATCGCGACTCATCATCCGAAAATCATCCTCGTCGACGCCGACAATCGTCCTCGATCTTGAAAATTAGCTGATTCCAGCTATACTTGTTCCTTCCAACCTTCATCAATGTTGTTTCTTTTAAATCCTGCGTAAATATCGAACTCTGGAATAGTGAGAGAAGACTGTGGAGAGAAGATTGAAAATTCTTATACATGAAGACGCCAGGCTAGATAACGACAATGAATTGGTCGTGGCGGGTTTATATGAAAATGAAACAGTTCAGGAAGCTGGTTTAACCGCTCTTGATAAGATTCTCGGGAATGCAATCACTCTCGCTCGAAGGCGTGGTGACTTTACCGGTGCGAACGAACAGATGCTCGCCTTATATGGACATCAAGATCCGGGACCCCGACGTGTTCTCCTGCTTGGATTGGGGAAATGCGAGCAGAGTTCTGTAGAGCAAATACGCCGTGCTTTTGGCGAAGCAGGAAAGTACGCTCGTACACTTAAATTGAAGAACATTGCCATTGTTCCCCCTTTGAGAAGGATTTACAACACCGAATATACCAAATACATCGTCGCTGCTTGTGAAGGTTTAACCCTGGCGATGTATCGATTTTCCAAATATCGCAGTCGTGAACTGGAGAAATATCCAGTTCTTGACGAACTCAGAGTTTTACCGCTGGACGATGTCGATCCGAAGTTACTCGAGGAGGCAGCAGCGATTTCGCGAGTGACAATTGACTCCACCTTGTATGCCCGTGATCTCGTAGCAACCCCAAGTATGGACTTGTACCCACAAACTTATGCCCGGCTCGCCCGGGAGTTGGAAAGCACCCGGATCCAGGTTGAAGTCCTGGAGATCGATCGGCTGAAGCAGTTGGGATTGGGAGCGTTGCTGGCGGTCGGGCAGGGCAGTTCACATTCACCTTGCTTAATACATTTATCATATCAGCCTATCAACCGTACTTCTCATACACTTGCACTAGTGGGAAAAGGGATTACTTTCGACGCCGGGGGTTTGGACTTGAAAACCGCTCAGAGCATGAGGGATATGAAGGTTGACATGGGAGGTTCGGCGGTGGTGATGGGGATTTTCAAAGCCCTTGATGCTTGGAAGCCGAATTGCCGGGTGGAGGGATTCATACCGGCAGCGGAGAATATGCCCAGCGGTAACGCTTATCATCCGGGAGACGTGATCAAGAGCTATCGCGGACTTACTATCGAGATCGACAACACCGACGCCGAGGGTCGTCTCATACTGGCGGACGCTTTGGCTTATGCGATAGACACCACGAAACCGGATGCCCTCATCGACTTCGCCACTTTGACCGGTGCCTGTGTTGTCGCCCTCGGGGAACATGCAACCGGCTTGATGTCGAATGATGACAACTTGGCGAACCTAGTCGCATCGGCGGGTGAAGCCGTCGGGGAAAGAACCTGGCGATTGCCGCTCTGGAATGAATATACTAAACAGTTGAAAAGCGAAATAGCCGATCTGAAGAATACCGGTGGAAAATCGGCGGGCGCTATTACCGCTGCGGCGTTTTTGAAAGAATTTGTCGCCAATACACCCTGGGTTCATCTGGATATTGCTGGAACCGCATTTGAAGTCACGGCGACAAGTTATGTCCCGCATAAAGAGCTGCCGACTGGTGTCGGAGTGCGGACGATTCTCGAATTCCTGCGACGCTGGGAATAATGAAAGCGGATTTTTCACCGAACTTACAGTTGCGATGACTCCGAGCCTGACGGGGATATTTCAGACATTAGAGAATGGTAGTCTCCAGCCTTGTCGTGCTCACCAGAAGACTCG
>CAZCRQ010000301.1:0-3651 GCA_964501095.1 uncultured bacterium
CCCTTATATTGATATAAATCCGTATTCTCACCCGATCAGGGAAAAGCAGTGAAATTACAATATCGAACATCACCAATCTTCCTCATCATACTCTTCCTCATCGTATTTTTTCTACTGCCGAACTGCACCTACTCCCTTACGGACAAGGATGCGGATAATTTTCTCCTGCGCCCTCCCGGATTACGTGTTCAAGTTGGAGTCAATGGGAGCTATTGGAGTCCGAAGGGCATCGCACCCTACCAGGTCATCTCCTACACTCGATCCTTCGCCTTTGCTGAAATTCAGCTCCTCCATCTTATCCCTGCAGAGTTTCCTCGGTTTTCGTTCCGGTTCTGGGGTGATTTCACCTACTGATGCTCATTCCGCCGCCGCAGTATTGATAGAGCGCGGAGACGCCATTCAATGCAAAGTCTTTGGCTTGGATGCCCGATTCAAGTTTGAACGTCCGCTTGCCCAGCGGGTGAAAGCCGGGGCTAAAGTGGAAGCCTCGCTCCGCTTTGTCAGCCCAAATGGTACCACTCGTAACGGCATCCCCGTTCGCCTACCCTCCGATCCTTCAGACATTCGCCTCAGCGCTTCTCTTTACGCTCATTTAGAACTGTTCAAATAATTCCTGTCACCTAAAGCCTAATCTTGTATGTAAAAAATCCCGAAAGAAAACCTTCCGGGATCTATGATGAACATTTGATAGAAGTAGTCCCTATTTCTCGGTTTTCTCCGTGGAATCTGCTTCGCTGCCAGATTCTGAGGTACTACTGTCAGGTTTTTCCGGAGCAATTTCCACTTCGGGTTCAGGAACTGCTTCGGTTTCAGCCGATGTTTCCTGTGGAATGATGGTTTCAGTCAATTCTTTTTCTGTTTCTACTGGCTCAGGTTGTGCCTGTTCAGCTTCCTCAGCGACCTTAGCCGCAATAGCAGCTTCCTCCGTAGTTGGCGCTTCTATGGCTTTTTTACCTTTCCTTACTTTCGCTTTTTTCGCATCCCCCACGATAAATCCGATCAATTCTAAAACCGCCATGGGAGCATTGTCTCCAGGTCGATTATCAAGACGAAGGATACGAGTATATCCGCCATTACGATCTTGGAACTTTGGACCGATCTGGTCGAACAACTCCTTGACCACATCTTTATCATGAATTTTTCGCAGCACGTGCCGGCGTGCGGCGAGATCACCACGTCGGGCAAAGGTGATCAACCGTTCGGCATAAGAACGAGCGGCGCGCGCCTTGGGAAGCGTCGTGATGATCTTCTTATAAGTAAACAAGGCGCTGGCGAGGTTCGCCAACAACGCTTTGCGATGACTTGCGGTGCGGTTCAGACCGACAATTTGATTCCGATGACGCACAATTTTCTCCCAACTGGGAAAACCTCCAAGCTATTCTTCGCTGGGTGGTTCTCCAAGATATCGATCCACATCCATTCCAAAACTGAGCCCTTTGGTGCGAAGAACATCCAGCAGTTCATCAAAGGATTTCGAACCAAAGTTTTTAAAATTCTTAATTTCTTCTTCTTTAAACCGAACCAGATCAGCCACGGTGCGGATTTGAGCATCACGCAGACAATTGACACAGCGCACACTCAGCTCCAAAGCTTTCACCGGCTGGATCAAGAGTTTCCGAACACGCAGCTTTTCTTCATCGATTTCCTGATCCAGCTCCTCTTCGCTGGTCACATCGAAATTGATAAATATCTGAATATGATCGCGAAGAATCCTCGCCGCTTGCGACAGCGCATCGTCCGGGGTGATGCTGCCATCCGTCCAGATCTCAAGGATCAGCTTCTCATAATCCGTCCGCTGACCGACACGCGTATTCTCGATATCATAAGTAACATTACGTACTGGACTGAAAATCGAATCGATGGGTATGGTGCCGATGGACATATCCGGATCGCGATTCTCATCGGCAGTCATATATCCACGTCCTCGTTTAATGCTCAATTCCATCCGAAACGCCGATTTCTCTCCCAGAGTAGCGATATGATGATCCGGATTCAGGACTTCGAAATCGGTATTGTTTTTTTGAAGATCACCGGCGACAAATTCCATGGGACCTTTTATATTCAAAACAACCTTTGCCGGTCGTTTATTCAAGAGCTTCAACCGGACTTCCTTCAGGTTAAGCACAATTTCCGCAACGTCTTCAGTCACCCCGGGAAGCGTAGTGAACTCATGCAATACCTGAGGTAAAACTTCGAACTTGACAGAAGCAATCGCCGCACCTTGAAGGCTGGCTAATAAGACGCGACGCAAAGAATTGCCCACCGTCACCCCGAATCCCCGTTCCAAGGGATGGATGATGAACTTGCCATAACTCGCGCAATAAGTGCCTTCATCCAACTCAATGGTTTCAGGCATTTGAAATTTTAATATACTCATTCAGGGTCTCCCACAGGGGTTACTTGGAGTACAACTCAACAACCGCCTGCTCATTCACATCGATTGGAATATCCACACGTGTGGGATAATCGACCAACTTGCCTTCAAGCTTGGCTTTATCCAGGGAAAGATAGGGGACGAGTTTACCCTCCTTGACACGACGCAAACTGTCATGTACGATGGCAAGTTTCTTTGAACTCTCTTTGACCGAGACAATGTCCCCAGGTGTCATTAAGAATGACGGTATATCGACCGTTTTCCCGTTCACTAAGAAATGGCGATGCCGAACTAGTTGTCGCGCCGAACGAATGCTCGGGGCAAATCCAACACGATGGACTACTATGTCCAAGCGACGTTCGAGCATCGAGATCAGATTCTCACCGGTAATGCCCTTCTGTCTCGACGCCTTCTCATAATAAGTATGGAACTGTGTTTCCAGTGTTCCATAAAGTCGACGGATTTTCTGCTTTTCACGAAGCTGCGCGCCATATTCAGAACGTTTCCGACGACGGGTTTGACCATGCTGACCGGGAGGATAGCTTTTCCTCTCGAACGAACACTTGGGTCCATAGCAACGCTCACCTTTGAGATATAACTTTGCGCTCTCACGGCGACATAGTTTACAAACTGGACCGGTATAGCGAGCCATTTTTTATTTCCTATTCTAATTTCTAATCTAAAGCCCAAACAGGCTGTCCGAGAATGGGAAAAATCCTCATTGGGTGCCCTGCACTACTTGTTGTGCAGGAAACATGCCTGTAGCCTGAAGCCTGTAGCCTGAAGCCTGTTTCAAATTCGCCGTCTTTTTTTCGGACGGCAGCCATTATGCGGCAAGGGTGTCACATCACGGATGGCGGTAATCTGTAAACCCGCTGCTTGCAAAGCACGAATCGCCGATTCCCGTCCGGCGCCTGGCCCTTTGACCATCACTTGGATCTTGCGCAATCCCACATCCATCGCCTGTTTCGCTGCCAATTGCGCCGATTGCGTAGCGGCAAATGGAGTGTTTTTTCGTGAGCCTTTGAATCCGACACGTCCGGAGGACGCCCAGGAGATGATATTCCCATAGTTATCTGTCAGGGAAATGATCGTATTGTTGAAACTGGATTGAATGTAAGCCAGCCCTGACGCATTAACTTTCTCTTTTTTCTTTATACGTTTCTTCGGAGACGCCATTTCAACGTCCTTTTTAAGTAGGCTTCAGGCTACAGGCTTCAGACCCCAAGCATCAATGATTAAAAAGCCTGATGCCTGTAGCCTGAAGCCTGAAGCCT
>CAZCRQ010000302.1:0-3647 GCA_964501095.1 uncultured bacterium
GTTGAACTATACTAAAAAACTTCACGGAACTTATTAAAATAATTGAAGTAAGGAGGGGATAATCTCAATCTGCTCAGGTTAAGTCGGACTTCGCAGTTGCCGATAAAAGTTATGGAAGGGTAATGAATTGATCTGTTATCGCCGGCACCCTCCTAGGGCTCAAAGGCTCCTCTTTCATCAAACGCTTTGCCTGGGAAAACCCGCTTCGAGATGGCTCGGAACGGGTTTTTTACTCTTGTGCCATATAGTGGTCAACATCTATAAAACTGCCGGTTCTCCAGAGGGAAAACCGGCAGTTTGTTTTAACCCTTTAACACCAGGATGTTAACAGGCATTTAAGCGAGATTCATCATATCCATTATAAACAGCTGTCCATCCTGAAAAATTCTTTACTTCAGCAGCATGATCTTCTGGGTGCTGGTCTGCCCGTTGTATTGCACGTTCAGGAAATAAACGCCGGTGACCAGGTCGCTACCGTTTGAAGTCGCCTCGAAGACAAACCGATGCTGACCAGCGTTGAAGATCGCATTGCTGGTGAAGACTTTCTGACCCAGCAGATTGTAAACACTGAAAATCACTTCGCCGGTCTGCGGCACACTAAACGGCACAGTAATGCTCGGATTGAACGGATTCGGGTAGCCCTTTCCCACCGCAAAGGTCTCAGGAAGCGCCGCGGCTTCCACACTGATCGTCGCATAAGCGCCTTCGCCGAACATGACATCGCTATCCCATTCAACTGCCATCTGTTCACCCGCCTCGTTCAACACGCTCACACGAATGAAGTGACCGGTGGTGAAACCTGGCAGGTTCTGCTCGGTAGAGCCGCCCCAGGCGACCATCGGAGTCAGCTCCTTATCAGAAACCAACGTCTTGCCGACTAACAAGCCGCCATCATACAGCTCGATTATCGACGCCCCATTTGCCCTTAACTCCTCGGTCACACCGACCAGCACCGCATACGGTAGACCAGTCGCTTGCGGGGCACCTTCAACCACCGGCATCTCGATCACTTCGTTCTCTGAACCGCGCGACAATAACAGAGTCGGGTTATAGGTGAAGGTCACATCCTCGCTGGCAATGGTCATGTAACCATGTCCGGGTTGGAGGTTGCCCAAGGTGTTGATCGGAATACTCGGAATCCAGAAACCACCCTCATCCGATTGGAGAATGCGAATATGATCCGCAATGTGCCCAAGCGCTGTGGTTACCGGCACCGCTTCGCCGAACGGATACCCGATCCAGTTCCAGGGACCAGCATCGATGAAGTATTCGGTTTCTGGATCGAGTCGCCGGCCTGTGACTACCCAGTCGCCGGCAGTGTCTGTAAAGATACGATAACCCTGGGTCGGATTGATGTTGCGAATTGTGTTGACCATGCCCGGTAAGAATATATGCCCATCGGACTGATAGACAATTAGAAGACCGTCGATCCCGCCGAAAACATCCTCTGCCCTCATATCATGTGGAGTAACATAAGTAGAAACCATCTCGAAGTAATTCCCCCGCAGTGGAACCGTAATCGTCTCATCTCCCTGCTCACCAAATCCGCCATCTGGACCGCCGGCGATCTCGGATAAGTGTCTTACCAAGTATTGAAGCCAGATATTGAATTGCTCATCATAATATACATACCAATCAATCCCCGCAGCATCCCAATTAAAATCCAGCCAGTAGGCAACCGCAAAATGGTCATACGGAAGTTCCATCATCAGCATCATCGTCCAGAAATCATCGTCCAATGGCACAATCACTTCCATCCGATAAGGATCGTTGAAGTAGAAATCCTCTATTTCGTTCAGACGGTTGCCAAACTGATCGTAGACTTGGTATTCCGTGTACGACCATAACTGTCCCTCAAGCCTTGGATCCGGGCTCCAAATGCCGAGAATCTCCATCGGGATAGTCGGCGTGACAATCATCCCCTTCATAATCAAGCAGACGATGACATTCTGATCGATAGCACCTTCTGGGACAGTGATTTGGGTGCCGGAGACACCATTCATATACGTGGTAAAACTGGTACCGAGCATCGGGTAGTCGGTCAGGTCATAATCGGGCACGACAAATGTTTCACCGACCTGCACCGTTTCGCCACCACCCTGCGAGATCAGTATTGGTTCGCCGGGATTCATGTAGGGGTCGAAGAAGGTGAGATAAGTCAGGGTGTAGGGTATTTCGCCGGCGGGTGTCAAAGCGGCGTTGAAAACATTTTCCCCTTCAATGACGGTAACTTCTTGGTTGTAAATCTCGTACCCTTCTGCCATTACCATGAAGTTGTAAACACCAACTGGGAGGTTCGCAATCCCGTAGAGACCGCCGAAAACGGTTACAGTATTGAAGTTGTTGAAATAGACCTGCGCGCCGACAATCGGAAGCCCAGTTTCCGCATCGGTGATCTGCCCGCCGACGTTGCCGAACTGCTCAGCAACTTCCGGAGCCAGCGCAGCGTTATAGAGGTTATCACCTTCGACTAGCGTCACATTATCGGTGTAAATCTGATAACCAGGCATGGTAATCGTCACCGGATAATCACCAACCGGAATCCCGATAAAAGCATAACCGCCAGGGATAGGAGTTGCAACTGTCGTAGTAGTATACTCGCCAAATTGTACGGTCGCACCAATGATGGGGAGAAGCGTTGTCGCATCGGTGACCATGCCACCGACATTGGCTAACTGTTGCGGGGCTAGGGTGAGTTGAAAATTGAATTCGTTCGCTCCCATAACAACAGTGGCAAAATCAGTGAAAGGCGAATAGCCCTCAGCAACGATGGCAACCATATAAGAGCCCGCAGGTAATCCCGTGATGGGAAGCCCAGGCGCATATCCATAATATCCTCCCATCGCGGTCATGGTTGGATATGATTGAAAATCAGCTTGATTTGTAAACGTTACGATTGCGCCATCAATTCCGACGCCGGTTATAATATCCGTTACCTGACCCCCGACAGGCCAGAGCTGGGCAAAGCTGGCGCCAGCACTTATAAATGTCAGCAACAAGATTGTCGCCACAATGAAAAAAATTCTGCCTCTTGACTTCATTTTCCTCTCCTTAATGGTGAATTTTATCCAACATACTGTATCTACTTAAAATGATCGTAACTACTTAGTCCACTCAGATCAACGGTGGACTACTTCATGCAATCTGGACATGCTGTCGTCCGAGAATGCGAAAATAGTCGTTCTCGGCTGACTGAATGGTATGAATAGAAGAATACCCGAAAATACGACAATTAAAAGAATTGGTTCTCTGGTTTAAACGAGCTTTCTCTATTTGAAGTAAGATTTTACCCAATTAAAGAGGATTTTTATGTCCGCCGAAGCGGGCATTAGTATCAATCTTTAACTCAAGCTCGCTTTTATCTGATAAACCTAAGGTTTGTTTAACCCAACTAAATTAGTGATATTTTTTAAAAATAGTGTGATCACAATCAAATAGACAGATTTTTCTCGTGAAGGGAGACTTAATGAGAGCAAGAAATCCTGCTTCTCAGACTGTCCGAGAATAGAATCGATAAGCACAAGTAGTCATTCCCGCGAAGCGGATTATAACAGGATCAATCCCAATAATCCAATTATTGCAGCGTAAATCGCAAATCCATACAATTTACCGGTGCGTAATACCTTCATTAAAATCCCAATCGCCAG
>CAZCRQ010000303.1:0-3643 GCA_964501095.1 uncultured bacterium
CGTGAAATATCGTATACAATAGCACCGGGACTTCAACACAAATACCCACATACGGTATTGTTGTTGTGCAGTAATATCTGCGCTGGATTCTGCCGATTCTGTTTCCGGAAACGTTTGTTTTATGATGAGGCAGTAAAGTGCCAGCTTTTAATCCGTATCGAATACTTGATGATTCCAATCTTGTCGAAATGCTCGCACGTTACAGTATATCCAATAAACGGCTCTATCTGGTAACTCATTTCAATCATCCACGGGAATTGACAGAGGCGGCGATTGAAGGACTTACCAGGATTATCGATGCGGGAGTGATCTGTGTAAATCAGACACCCATCCTGGCTGGCATCAATGATTCACCTTCGACTTTGGGGACTTTGTTCGCCAAATTATCATACCTGGGGGTACCGCCCTACTATGTCTTCCAGAACCGACCGACTCGCGGCAATAAAGTATTTCGTGTCCCCATTGTTCGCGGATGGTATCTCTTCCAACTCGCTCTTGGAGGTGTTTCCGGGTTGGCGCGACGGGCGCGGTTTACCATGTCTCATCACACCGGCAAACTTGAAATTGTTGGCGTAAATCGAGATTATATCTATATGCGGTATCATCTGCTGCCAGGATTATCAGGTTTTGCGATGGAGATAAATCCAAGTTTTTCAATCTTCGAGCAAAACTTTTCAGAAGAAACTTCAACCTTCTAACCAGCTTTTCCACTGCTCTGAGAGGTTATTCTGGTAAATCAGTAAAGGTTTGGCTTTCAATACCGATAAAGATTCTGGAAGCGACGAGGAATAGTGTTTAAAATAGACGTGAGATACTATACTCTATTCTCCCACGATGGACTTGCTTCCAGGAGCATCGGACGGTTACAGGCGCAGGAACCGAATTGATGCGAAGTATGCGCTCCGCCTTGACCCCTGCCAGGGGTCGACCCGAACAGGGGTTCCAGGCGGAGCGTTTTTGTTTATATTGAGACGGTTTTGCATGGCAGCACCTTCTTCTGTATTTTAAACGACTAATTAACCAGAAACAGGGAAGAGAAAATGCCATCCACTACCTCGGAACTCACGATTCGCGCTGTCATCTCCGGCTTATTCGTGGGAATCCTTATCTGTGCCTCGAATATCTGCATCGGTTTGATGATTGGTTGGACTTTCGGAGCTTCGATCACCGCCGCCGTCATCAGTTTCGCCATCTTTCGCGGTTTCACCCATCTGAAGAATCCCTATACCTCCAAAGAGAATCTGATATCTGCCACTGCTGGATCATCCGCTGGCACGATGTCCTCCGCGGGAGGATTTGTCGCGGCGATCCCGGCGTTGGAAATGATTCGGGCACAGATGGGTTTGCCGCCGCTAAGCTACTGGTCGCTGGTGATCTGGGCGATCTCGATCGCCTTTCTCGGGGTGCATTTCGCGGTGCCGCTAAGAAAGCAGATGGTGGTGGTCGAAAAGTTGAAATACCCCACCGGCACTGCCGCCGCGGAAACCATTAAAGCCATGTATGCCTCCGGGGCGGAAGCGTTGAAGAAAACCAAAGTGCTCTTGACCGGCGCAATTGTTGCCGCGGTTTTTCAATTGCTCTTCCTCACTATTTGGCATTTGGTCGAAACCGTCTCCTTCGATGATTTTGGACTATTCGACCTGGCGATTCTCGGAATTCCCCTCTATTTGCTCCATCTTGGCATAAATTTGCAGCCGATGATGCTCGGTGCGGGAATTTTAATCGGTCCCCGTGTCGGGTGGAGCCTTTTTGCCGGCGCAATTATCTGCTGGGCGATCATCGTCCCAATAATATTGAACAACGGCACGGTCGAAGTGATCCCCGATCTGAAACTGACCGAGCAGGCAATTTCCGCCCTGAACGTTGCCGAAGAAGCGGGAGATGCGCGGAGGATCGCCGAGGCGCGGAAGAATTACCGTCGTGAAGTTGCCGAAGCGATTCGTCGCGCAGAGTCACTCGCCAAGCGACGGGAAGTCAGTGCAGTTGACGTGCTGCGTTCACTGAATGCCCCGGCAGAAGTGTTGCGTGACGCCGGGATGATGCCGGAAGACGAAACGAAACCGGTTCCCACACTCGACCTGCCGACAGAAAAATCTCCCTATCGGGCGGGGATCTCTTGGGTGCTGTGGACTGGAGTGGCGTTGATGATCACCTCAAGTTTCACCAGTCTGGCGTTGCAATACAAGACTATCGCGCGCACTTTCACTTCCCTGCGTTCTGCGGCTCGCAGTGGCGAAATTAAGAATGAAGAGGAAGAGGAGGCTCCCGATCCCTACCCCTTCAAATACTGGATAATTGGAATGATTCTGGCGACCGCGTTGACCGCCACCCTGGCGAAAACCTTCTTCGGCATTCCGATCTGGATGGGGGTGCTGGCGGTGATCCTGTCGATGTTCATCGCGGCGATTGCGGTGCGGGCGACCGGGGAGACTGACATCAATCCGGTTGGTGCGGTCGGTAAAATTACGCAGGTGGTCTACGGTGCCCTTGCCCCGGGGAAGATCATGACCAACCTGATGGCTGCCGCCATCACCGCCGCCGGAGCCAGTCAGTCCGGCGACCTGATGCACGATCTGAAAGCCGGGTACATGCTCAAAGTGTCAATTCGAAGGCAGGTGATCACCCAGTTGATCGGAGTGGTGATCGGTGTGTTCGCCGCGGCGGGAACCTTTAAAATCCTGATGACTGTCTACGATATCCCGGGGGAAAAATTCCCCGGTCCGGCGGTCTATGTCTGGTATAAAATGGCAGAAGTGCTGGCGATCGGTTTCAAAGCCTTGCCCGCCGGAGCGATGTGGGGCGCTGCCGCGGGAGCCATTCTCGGGATTATCCTTCCCTTACTCGGACGGATCAAAGCTATCGGTAAATGGCTGCCAAGCCCGGTGGCGTTCGGCATCGCCTTCATCGTTAATGCCCATTATTCCATCGGCATGTGGGTCGGGGCGATGTTCGCTTACGCTTGGGCGAAACGAAATAAAGATCAAAATGAACGGTTTGCCGCCTCATTGGCGAGTGGATTGATTGCCGGCGCCGGATTGATGATGGTAGGATATGCCCTCTTCCTGATGATCTCGAAAGTGCTGGTTTGATATAAAATACAGAATGGGAATGATAATAATGATGGACAGGATCTGATCTACCGAGTCATTCTGAATAAAGTGAAGCATCTGGCGCTGATTCTTCACTTCATTCAGAATGACATATCGTATTACAACCTTACATGTCAGTACAATCTTTTTCATCATTCTCATCCTAAGGAAGGACTATCATGTCAGTTAATAAAATTATATTTGGCAATTCACAAAATATGAAGGAACTTAAGGATAAAAGCATTCACCTTGTAGTTACTTCTCCACCATACTATAATGCTCCTTTCGACTATCCTGATTTATTTAAAGATTTTACAGAATATCTGAGAATTATGCGTAATGTTGTGCGAGAAATAAAACGAGTTCTCGATGACGGTAGAATAGTAGCTTATGTAGTTGATGATACGTTAATTGATGCCGAGAAATATCCTGTTGTCGCTGAAATCACCAGGATGTTTACGGAGGAAGGCTTTCGTTATAGAGACAGAATATCTTGGCTCAAACCTGAAGGATATATTAGGATAAGTCGTCGAAGTGGTGTGGTATTACAACAT
>CAZCRQ010000304.1:0-3639 GCA_964501095.1 uncultured bacterium
CCTTTAAGCCATATACCACTGCATTTTTGGAAAGTGGATCGATCGCTGTCAGATTGAGTCAGATGATTTTTTCATCACGCTTGCGAATTGTCGGTTTTGTCGTCCATTGGACATGCCAAGTCCGGCAAGCACCCGGTCGCGAAAATACTTCAGGTACGGATTCACATCCAACTCTTCATTATCCTTTCCGATTGCAATGGCTTCATGACGTTGGGAAATGACTATCGCGCCAGATGTCGGCAAACTATCAATGATCGCTTCGATAGCGTCCAGTTCTTCCGCCGTGACTGGTATTTCTGTAGTACCGACTTTGTATTGATAAACTGGTATAGTATAGGTGTGCATCAAAATAATCGTATGCTCTTCCAGTTCCCGAAAAGCACAGATGTCGTTCAGTACCGGTATGACCATCGGGGTTCCCCAACCACCGCTGACCTTTCCGGCATACCAATGGCTCATGTTTTCCGGGCTCCAGACCGCCGTCGTATTTCCCTCACCATTACCGATTGGCAAATAACCCGCGCACCCGAAACGATACCGGTTGACCATTCAACTTGATATCCATCTCGATAAATCTGGCATCCTGTATGAAATATCCGGCGATCGGGAACCAACTCCCGCGGTAGACATCATCGCCACCGATACTCGATAAATCCGATAATACTGCATTCTGCCAACCACTCGCCCTTGGAATATAAATATTTTCAAGCGTTTTTGTATTCCGAATTCGGTGTCCGGATCAGTCTTTGCCATCTGCAGTCGCTCCTGGGCTGGAGAAAATGTCGGTCGACAGATTTCTTTTATCTCCAAAAGGTTCAGCAAAACTTTCAACAGCATAATCAATGTGCTAAGTAATTGCGCTGTACCTTGTCGAAACGATTGATTAGATAGTGAACTCAATTTACTTTGCAGGCTGCGGTGCGCTTCCAGCACCTGCTTCATTAGTCAGGCGATCGCTCTATGGTCGGATGCAATAAAATTGACAATAGTTCGCAACATTTGATCGAAGGGAAGACATTCGCCGCCCTGCATTCTGGCGGCTGGAGGCTGCACTCGCTGCAGAAGATATTGACGCGCTTCCATGATGAGCAGATGTACACCCTGGGTTACCGCTAGCAGCACGAACTGTCCAAGTTTGAACATTATATCGACAAACAGATTCGCACCGCGGCGCACCGAGGATTCACAGATCACCACGTTGTATACAAATATACACTCGGCTGAAATCTGGCATACAGTTCATCCTGCACCCCGGATGGAACCGTGCCGTACAATGACAGGTAGGAAACGATCATGTTGTCCTACCAGCATGGACCGGCTGGTTATTAGACAACTATATCACCTTTCTTTTCTTCAGCTTGATATTTTTGGGAAGTCGTTACCACCCCAAGTATGATCTGCATTCTTTCCTTATTTGAGGGCAGTGGCTCCACTGTTCCACCGGATTTGCACCAGTGGATTGCGGCGCAGCGTTTCCGCTTCCAGTTCATTCCTGGTCGGATCGTCAGCCAACGCAGTTAGGTGATCCCAGACGACAGTGCCTGCTTGTGGTTGAATGTAACCTTGTTAACGAAGATAGTGAAGTTATTATTACGATTGTCAAAGAACTTAGCATGTATCAAGGTTGTTATGCGAATAGAGGATCTTACTCAGAGTTGTAAACGCACCATGGAGAGACGCAAGAGCTGGAAACTACACATAATTTGAACAAATGTAGGAAATATTATGATATAAATATGGTATTTGTAATTATTATTGGGGAAATTGCAATATAATGTGATGAAGCAGAAGAGAGGGGTGTTTGGCAGTTTCGCTTCCACTTGTATAGTATTATCGCTATTATGATCTGGGAATGCTACAGGTTTCTGGACTGTTATCTGATCGAGAGCCAGCGCAGGCGCAATTTCAGGAAGCGAAGAAACGGACTCCTTCGCTATAAGTGTAGAAAGAGGCTGATGATGGTGATTGTAGCGGACGAAGCCGGCGTTGGCGGAGTAATAGCCATTCTTGGTGACGAAAATGGGTTCAAGAAAGATTGACCTTGGGATACGTAGAGGAGGTTTTTGTTTCTTGAAGCGCTTTATGGCGGAGGAAGTACGGAAAACGGAACAAGAGCGGCGACGTTTGTAAGGTTTTGGCGGGAGACGTCGAAGCCTGTCGAATTCATCGAGCAGCTCTTCGGGGACGAGGTTTCCGTAGCTGTCGTAAACAGGGGGATGCTGCCGATCGGGCGATAATCCCTCGATGCCGAGGGGGAGTGAAAGATAGAAGGGAGTGCGGAAGGTGTCGCAGATCTCGGGTTTACGGTTTGGATTGTTGTTTTGGCAGCATGGGGGCGAGAGTTCTAGGATCGGTGGCGGGGCTTTGGATTTTGTCGGCTCGTGGGAGCAGTCAAGCTGAGCACGGAGTTCGGCGACGGCACGAGCGACTTTTGCGCCGGGGCGGTGTGATCTCTCGGCTGCTAATGGATCGATGCCGACAACTCGCGGCGGGAGGGCGTAGGCAGATGGCTTGAATTCAATTGTTCTCATCGGCAGGCGTTTAATTGGCGAAATGGCATTCGTTCTCTCTTTGAACGAATGTTCACAAAGGTAAAGCGCTTCAAGAGGATTGTCAAGGGGGGAATTACCTCGCGTTTAATGTTGAGAGCGGAAACAAGGGAGCGGGATAAATTCGCCGGTCGCTCTCTTCAACCGCACAGAAGCAGAGTCGCAAAGCTAATTGGCGGATCATGTCAGCTAAAAACTTATCTTGGGAGTCCTTTCGCTGTCAGCGGGGGGGTGACTGACAACACAGGATTGTCTGGTTCGGCGACCCGCGCCTACTCGTCCGCGCATATTATTCATAGAAAATGAATATAATGCACGGTCTCAGATTTTTTTTTCTATTATTGAAGCTGATAAACAGCAACTTAGCTAACGATTCTAGTAAAATAAGAGGCATGATTTTTGCAATATTATTTGCCAATTGACATTGAGGATAGAATGAAGCAGATGATATTATTGGTGTTGCTATTCTGCCTGAGTGGGGTTGTGCTTGCCCAGGACAGTTTGAATGTAACACGGGTGGGGAGGCTGCGCCACAATTGGGAATTTATCGAGGACATGGCAGTTGCAGGCAGTTATCTTTATGTTACATTAGGTTATAACAAAGGCATTCGGATCGTAGATGTGAGCGATCCTTCCCAATCAGAATATATCAATCGTTATATCACTACAGAATGGATTTCAGGAGTGGCTGTGCAAGATAATAAAGCTTATTCTCTATGTCGCCGGTGTAAGCGAGGAAGTGACATCCTATAGCACAGGTCTCCACATTATAGATATCAGCGATCCAATACATCCAATTGAGGTAGGATGTTTCGATACGAATTCTGACGGTCCCTGGGGTTGTGCTGCAGTATTTTCTGAAAATATCGCACATGTGCCGGATGGAACATTCGGCTTGCACGAAGTGGATATTTCCGACCCGGCGAATCCGGTTGAATTAGTGTGCTGTCAGCCGTCCCCGGCTGACGGAAAAACAAAGACCTAGAAACAAAGACTTAGGTGTCAGCCGAGGACGGCTGACACCACCACTGCCAAAAGCGTGCCGTCAGCCGTCCCCGGCTGACGGAAAAACAAAGACCTAGAAACAAAG
>CAZCRQ010000305.1:0-3621 GCA_964501095.1 uncultured bacterium
GCGTAAGCCTCCGTGCTTGCGATAATGTGCTTGCGATCCACGATCGGATCTCCCGCAGGCGGGGACACCTACGTTACCATTCGCCTTTCCTCTACGTCTTTACACACACCATCAACAGGGTAAAATCATCCTCGAGGGATTCAACTCCGCGGAATTCCAAAACTTCCCGTTCGAGTTTTTCGACAAATTCTTCGCAGGGAAGCGATCTGTGTTGTTTTAAGAAACTGATCAGCCGTTCTTCACCAAACTCCTCATCATTGCCATTCATCGCTTCGCTGACGCCATCGGTATACATTAACAATCGGCAGCCCGGTTTCAAGATGAGGGTTTCCTGAGAGTAGTGCATTCCGGGAAGGGCGCCAAGGATCAAACCGCCTTCCGAGAGAGATGTACAATTACCATTCGTGTCAAGAAGAAATGGGGGATTGTGACCGGCATTGACATAAGTGAACTCGCCGGTATTTGCGTCAAAGACGCCGGTGAAGAAGGTGATGTAGTCCTCGGGCGGAGTGTTTTGTACAATTAGGTCATTGATACCGGAGACAATCTCGCACAATTTTCCGCCGATTTTCGCTGCGGTGCGCAGAGAGGCTTGGAGATTCGCCATCAACAAGGCGGCTCCGGCTCCCTTGCCGGAGACATCTCCCACCGCCAACACGGTTCTCCCATTCTCCATCCCGATGACATCAAAGTAATCACCCGCTACTTCGAGGCAGAAACGATTTCGCGCCGCGACTTCCAAGCCCGGTGTCGAAGGAATTTTCTCTGGAAGAAAACCCTTCTGAACCTTACGCGCCATCTGCAACTCCTCCTCCATCCGACGCTTCTCCAGGTTCTCTTCTAAAAGAAGGATATTTTCATACGCCAAGGCGACTTGAGAAGCGAAAGAACGTAAAATCTGCAAATCCTCCGCGGAATAATCCTCCTGATCAACTTTGAAACCCAGACCGAGAAATCCAACCATTCGAGACCGTGAGATCATCGGTAACACCAGGGCGATCCGTTTTTTTAAAAGCCAGGCTCTCTCCTCGGTAGAAAGATCGATGCGCGCGCTGGCAAGGATCTCATCGACCAGTAAGGGTTTCCCATCATGCTTCAGCTTTTCAATAAAGGCGCTTGACTCATCAAACGGCAAGGGGATATTATCTCCAAATATCTTCAGGCTGCCAGGTGCCTCGCCGAGAACCGGGATCACTTGTTCGACTGTCAGGGCTTCTTTAAGACGCGATTGCAGTTTCTCCCAGAGCGCTGCCTGGTCGGGAAGCGAGAGAAGCTGCTGGAGAAAATCACGGATCATAGACAATAAATGGTGACGTTCCGGGTAGAAGCGTTTTTCAATGAATTGCTGTAGTTTGCGTTGCGCCGGTGAAAATCCGATGGCGAGTGCGATGGCGAAGAGCAGTGTCGGAGTTCGGCTCTCGATATGCAGGGTGCGCAGAAGGAATTCACTGATACCATAGACAAGAGCGAGAAAAGCGACCAGCAGCGCGGCGGTGACCAAGAGAAAACGTGTGCCGCGACGAAGTTTTCCTTCAACCTCCAGCAAACCATATTTGCCGAACGAGTAGGCAAAAGAGAGCGGAGAAAACAGCAGGGCAAGAAAGGTCACATTCGCCAGCCCCAGTTGGATCATCATACTGTTCGCCCAGTTCTGGTTCTGTAGGAAGCTGACAAAAAACGCCGAGAATACCAACATCGACAAACCCAATCCCGATCCCCAAAGCACTAGCTTGACCTGACGTTTCTCCAGACTGTTACGTGAGGTAAAATAGTTGCGCACCAGAAAAAACAATCCGCTTAACAACATGATAATTATGAGGATACCGATATAAAGCCCGGATAATTTTTCATCTTTGGCGGCTACTTTAAGAACAATTGCGGCGATGGTTGGCAGATAGCAAAGTCCATAAGCGAGAGAAGGATAACGTGTAACAAACCTGTTGGGACGTGGGAAGAGGAGTTGCAGGTTGAGCCAGAAGGAACCGAAAAAGAGCGCCAGGGTGTTTAAAATTCGATGAAGAAGATCGGTAAACGGGATCTGAAACGTGGCGAAGAGTTCATCGAGAATACGTACATTGGCGAGCATGACGGCTGTCATGGCGAAACAGAAGAGCGCCAACACACGCACCGCGGAGGAATGCGACCGCTTGAGGTATGCCCAACTGCCGACCAGCACGAAGGAAAACGCAATTAAATATCTTAATAGATGTAGAATCAGGACACCGAGGAAATCGGCTGGCTTGACCTTTGAGGTTTGTATGGTGGTTTTTTCCAGGACTCCATCATGGACAAACGTCAAGGTAAAGGTCTTCCCCGGAGGATTAGTGGTTTGAAGAAAATAATCGATGCAGGTTTTTGTCGCGGCGGAATCGTTGATGAAGAGGATGGTATCTCCGGACGAGGGGAATGGCGAAGCGAGAAAATCCGCCTGATCCACCCAGGAGAATGTTACCAGGCTGTCACGACAATTCAGGAGGCTGCGAAGATCGCCGCTTTTACGCCAGGTGTCGATCTTAGTACAGTCTCGGATGAAAAAAATCAACATGCAGGCAAGAAGAAACACACCGAGACCGATAATTGCGCCCTTGATGAATTTTTGCCTCATGTTAAGTCATTTCTTTTTATTTTCACCCTTTCGCCTACCGAATCAGCATCGTCTTTTGTACTGCGGAAAAATCACCCGCTGTCATTGAGACGAAATAGACGCCGCTGGACAAACCCTCCGCGTTCCAAACCGACTCAAATATCCCCGCGTTGAGTTGCTGATCGACCAGCATCGCCACCTGCTGCCCAAGAAGATCGAATACGCGAATCTGAACCCTCGTCGGGTCAGAGATCTGAAAACGAACCGTGGTCGCTGGGTTGAATGGATTCGGATAGGTTTCATGCAGCAAGAATTTTTTCGGAAGCGCGACTGCAGGCAATTCCTTCACATCTAAAAGCGACTCCCCGACGACACGAATAAAATAATCCCGTCCACTGAGAGTCAAAGCGTTGACATTATAATCGTATTGATGATTGAATCCGACACGCTGCACCCGTGAACGTATGATTGAGGGTACTCCATCTGGTTCTACCAACTCCAACCAGATCCAGAAATCCTCTTCGAGTCCCTGCAATTCGGGGACATTACGGACACTTATATCCTGCCAATTGGGAAAACTGTTGCTGGTGGAAGCGCTGATCAAATTTACATAGATCGGTGCTCCGGGAGTTTCTCCGGAGCCAAACACATGAAGGACATACTCATAGGTCTGCCCAACTTCAATGGTAGCCCACATTACCCGAATTACCGTCACATTTAAAGGAGCAAGCGTCCTCGGAGCCACATCATCCCAGGGGGTGAAATGAACCAAAGGTCCTTCACCCGGTTCAAAATGCGGGTAATAGTGGGTGGCATTACGGTCGTCATAACCGAATTCAAATGTTCCCATTGGCTGCACATAAGCATTAACGGTTAAACTGGTGTTATTCTCGGTGTTTTGATCATTAGGCAGCATCGCACGGGCATAGATTTCCACCCCGCCTTCTGCGTATGGCATCCAGCCATCCATGCCATCTGCCGGGACATTGTCGAGCACAAGGGTGACTGTTCCACCGGGCGGGATGATCGCTTGACCC
>CAZCRQ010000306.1:0-3605 GCA_964501095.1 uncultured bacterium
TATAGGTCGGGGTTGCCGAACCCGACATTAAAATGTATCCATATCAACAAAAAATTGGGATTGTATAAACAAGTGATAACTGACGCCACTTAAACCTTTGGACTACATTTAAACTTTCGTACTACATTTAAACCTTCGTACTACATTATAAACCTTTGGACTACATCTATCATTTCAACCAGCGATCAAGCCGCGCCAGCGCCTGGCGTGTATTTTCCGGACTTTTCGTCCACCCCACGCGGACATGATTCGGAGAGCCGAAGAAACTCCCCGGCGCAACAAGAATGTTAAACTTTTCCAGCAATTCTTTAGCCGCGGCGTCTCCACCCATTCCGGTAAAACGCCAGAAAGCTATTCCTCCGCCAATTGGCATTACCGTATGAATCGAATGTCCAAGATGTTTTTTCAGGAAATAATTCACCTCCTGGCGGGAATGCTCCAAAGATTCCAGGTTTTTCATCCGCAAGCGATCAAGGAGACCTTCGGAACGAGCGACTTCTCCCGCCAGCCAATCCGCAGCGAATGGATGGACGACGCTTAGATGATCAAACGCCCGATAAGCATCCTTAATCCATTGTTCTTCGGCGATCATCCAACCCGCCCGTAAAGGTCCCAATCCCCAGATCTTGGTCAAACTGGAGGTGGCGATGATGTTGGGACGAGACAAAGCGGAGGTTTTCCCCTCCTCCCCGGGCAGCCATTCGCGATACACTTCATCAACGATAACAAGGACGTCTTTGTGTGAATCGGCAAGCGAATCCAACTCCTCGGGTGGTGTAAAGATTCCGGTTGGATTATGGGGATTGGTAAGCAGAAAGACCCCGCCGTTTTTTTGAATCGCCAGCTTCTTCGCACGCTCGAGGGGATAACGCCAGCCTTCAGACTCCAGTCTCTCCAGCCGCAACACTTTCAAACCCAGCGATTCCGCTGGAGCAGAGAGACATTCGTAAACGGGATGTTCGATGATAATTGCCCGATGATTTCTCGTCAACAGACTAAGCAGCACGAAATTCGCCATGCTGGTTCCGTGGGCAGAGAAGATGTTTTCCGGTTTTACACGATAGCGGGCGGCGATCGCCTCGCGAAATACCGCATAACCATAGCTGTTGGCTCCCCAGATCGGGAGGCGGCTGGTGTCAATCCCCAATTCATCGAACCTCTTCGCCGGGTAGGGCATCCCGGAACTGGCGAAGTCCAATAGTGCCGGATCGTTGTATGGTTGGGTTTTTGCCCATTGCATGTAGGCGATGGTGTCAAACTTCAAGAGAACTCCTCTGGTGATGGTTTGTCGATGAGGAAAATAACCTCGAGTCACCGAGGAGAGAAAGACCTCTCGCGAGACATAGCACTTTAAAAAATGATCATTTATATTCCTTCCATTATATGGTGAAACCACCAAATCGAAAGGGATAAGAGATGAACCTCCGTACTGTTTCCTTCCTTGGCGTGATGATCTCAAAAACCGCCGTTCTGTCGGCGTTTCTTCTTCTGTCTCTATTCCTGACAGTTGTGCAGGGGGCGACTATCGTCGGTGTTGTAACTGATGGAGTGACAAATGAACCGGTAACGGGAGCAACAGCCTCTCTCCTAGTGCCGCCGAACGATATTGAAGTGGAACGTACCTACACCGCCCTGAATGGCACATTTACCTTTGATGACATCGCCGCACGAAACTATATCATTCAGATTGAAGCCAGTGGTTATTTTGTCCTCTCCAGTGATGAGATCACTGTCGCCGAGGACGATGAGCTATTGCTCTTTTTTGACCTCGAGCCCTTGGAAACCCGCCTACGCGGTACAGTCTACGACTCCAGAACCCATGAGACGGTGCCGGATGCTGTTGTCATCTTGAGGAATTATTTTACCGGCGAGATGCTGAGGGCAATGCCAACTACGGAAAATGGCAATTACATTTTCGCCCCCCTTGAGGCTGGAAGTTACAATATCGAGATCTGTAAAGAGACTTATGATCCACTCCGAATCCTCAATTTCCGACTTTATGAAAACGAAGATCGTGTGCTGTCGATCAACCTGGTGCCGATGGAAACTTCGATTTCCGGAACGATCAGAAATTTATTGAACAACCAGCTTGTTCGTGAGGCTGTGGTCTCACTTAGAAATGCGAACAACGGTGTAGAAGTCAGATCACTTACAACCGGCTACAGTGGATCGTTCCACTTTGGATACCTCGATGTTGGTACTTATGATATATCGGTAACCGCATTCGGATATAATCCCACGATAGTTGAAAATATCCAATTGGAACTCTTCGAGAAAGAGGTAGTCAATATCATTTTGGCGCCAATCGATACACGGGTTTCTGGGATTGTGATGGATTCTCAGACCTCCGAACCAATTGCCAATGCCAGGATCAAGCTGATCGAACCGGTCTATCATAACGTCATGCGTACCACTTATTCCAATGAGACAGGATTTTACGAATTCATTTACATGGATGTTGGGCAGTATGACATAGAAATTTTCGCCATCGGTTATTACCCGGAGACACTACGTCAAATCAGGCTGGCGCTCTTTGATGACATCACGGAAAATGTCGAACTTGACGCTACTCCCCATCCGACAATTCAGACGATCCAAACCGGTTTAACCGGTGGGGAATGGGTTTCTACCAGAGGGATTGTCACTCTACCTACCAACTGTCTGAATACAAATCTAATGATCGCCTACATTCAGGATGAATCAGGATATGGGGTGATGATTTACAATGGCGGGCTCCAGTTGGATCAGGAGACAGATGGGTTGAACCGGGGAGATGAAATTTTTGTCACTGGACAGTTCTCCGAAACAGGCTACCAGGGAGTGAGCAGGCTTTTAAATGCTGAATTTATCCGTCTTTCAACTGGTAATGAAATCTTTCCACCACTCCAAGCAACTACAGGCGAGATGGCTACTTATCGACGTTATGAAGGCGCCTATGTCGAGGTAACTGGAATTTTGCTGACTAATCCCGGTGCGGGAAGTTACGACTTAAGAATCGACGACGGAACGGGTTACATACTCGCTCGAATCTATGAAACCGCACATCTTGATTTGTCGGCATTTCATATAAACGATCGTCTCACCATGCGTGGTGTGCTGGGAGTGAACCAGGGATTCCTGCAAATTATTCCGGCGCTTCAGGAGGACATTATACTGCTTTCAGATGTTGAGGAACCGTTTTTCTTAAATCTTCCGGTTGATTATGAGATTTCGGAAGTCTACCCCAACCCATTTAACGCTGAGGTGCAAGTGATAGTCGCCGTCCCGCAGCGAAGCGAAGTTCGTATTGAAGTCTTTGACATTCTCGGACGCTCTGTTGCCATGCTTCACCAGGGAGAACTGCCTGCAGGATACCATTCCCTTCAATGGACAGCCAATGCGCCGTCCGGAATCTACCTGCTCTATAGTTCAGCCCCCGGATGGCAGGACACGCGTAAACTTGTTCTGGTGAAATAACTCGAGAGAAAAAGTATCGCCCATGATCCATAAAATCGCGTGACAAGTATAATCCCGAGCTGTAGTTAGGCTCGGGATTTTGTTCAATACAAAAAGAAGTAGCACGGGCGTCCCGCCCATGAGAAGTAGCACGGGCGTCCCGCCCATGA
>CAZCRQ010000307.1:0-3570 GCA_964501095.1 uncultured bacterium
GTATAATATAGAAACTGTTAAATAAATGAAACACGGAATCTATAAGAAATTTAATTGATCAAAGCAATTAATACGCGTGATAACTAGATATTATAAAACAAAAATTTAAAAACTTACCATGAATACTGTGAATCAAAGTTAATGCAAAATTGGCTGAAGATCCAGAGTCTCCATGAAGGAATCGATCCGTGCCATGGTACGGGCTTTATCGAACTCGCGTTCATCGCCCATGTTCCCTTCAAAAGTCATGATCGGGACGCCCGCTTTGGCGATCCCGAGACGGTTCTGCATGATGCCGGTGGACAACCCTTCGCAACCGCGATTGAGATGCAGCATCACCCCATCCACTTTCCATTCCCGGACAATCCGCAGCATCATCTCCGTCTTCAACCGGGGATCGTAAAAATGCTGCCACTCCGGACGGGACAATGTCCATTCAGTGAGAACTTCGAGTGCTTTGTCACGAGTGTCGATTTTCACCCCCAGCTCCATCGGCGTGGTTCTTGGTCCCCAGGTACCATCCGGTTTAACTTCCCAATTGCCGATCAAGCCGAAGGTGTAAAGCGAACCGATAGAAACCGCGCCGTAGGTTTCCAGGTAACGGAAGACGCTCAAGAATCCCCAGGGCGGCTGGGTGTCGCTGATCAAACGGCACCGTTCATTGGCAACTGCCGCGACGCCCCGCTGAACACGATCCGTAACTTCATCATAAAGCTCATCATAGAAATCGGCAAACTCCTTCTTTGCCTTCGAAAGGGTGCCGAAAACATAGAGCGAGTACATGGTTTTTTCATCGAGGGGAGCGGGGATGTTTTTATTCAACATGCAGATTTTCGCCCAGGTCGAGGTCAGACGGCAGTCTGTTTTCACTGCGGCGATCAATTTCTCATCATCGTATCTCCTGCCGGTCACCGTCTCCATGAAGGCGATCGCTTCGTGCATCTGATCGACAATGTAACGAATTTTATGTGGATTACCCTTGACATCTTTGTAAGGACCGACACAGACGTCGATGGAGAAGTAGGGGAATTTTTCATATTCCGAGACCACTTGGTACCACTTTGCGTGGCTGCAGCAGATATGATCCTGAAAGCCGAAATCCGGTTTCGGATAAGCTCCGCCGAAGAGAAATTCATTGAGGTACATCGATCCCCAGTAATTTCTCATGTAACTGCAGAGGTCGCGCGCCCAGCCTTTAGCTTCAGTCGCTTCCAGACAGCGCAAGGAAAACTCATGGTTGAAAGCGATGGAGGCGGCGTAAGGCTCGCCGGTCAAGGGATAAACATCATCGCCCAAGCCGTAGGGGATGGCGTCGAACGACCAGGCGCCGCCAGTCCAGCGTATCCCGCCCCGCTCATGAGCCGAGGTGTAATCTTTATAATACTTCTCACGCAGCTCTTTCGCCTTGTTCCAACATTTCAAAGGTTCTGTCTTGTATTTTGCCATTAGAACAACTCCTCTTCCATGATCATCTCGAGAAACGCTTCCGTCCTGACCCGAAATTGCCCAATTGGCACCGTGACATCAAACTCGAGAAACAGGCAAGGGAAACCATTCTCCTCAAGATAACCGCGCAAGGGCGGGATGTCAGCTTCATGGGGATCGCAGAATTTCTGCTGAATCAGGATCACTCCCTGGACATTATAATCTTTCGCCAACTGTAAGATGTGTGGGAAACGTGTGCGGCTGACATGATCCTTCGCCGGGCAGGCGGGACGTTCGACATAGCGTTTCGCCAGCGCCATGATCCGATCTGCCATCTCCGGCGTGCGATTCCAGAAATATCGTGTGCCGGTGCAGTGATCATCCACGACCACCGTCGCCCCGACGGTCTCCACCATGCGGAGGAAATCGACATCATCGTTCTCCGATCCGACAAACATCAGACGCACGCCGGTCTCGCGCCCCGTCTCGCGTCCCTCTTTCAATTGATTTATAACCCTGCGAATTTCCGTCGTGTGCTCATCCTTGTCGACCCAACCGCTGGTGACCGTCACCCACATCGCCTCCAATCCGCTCAGCGGAGGATCAGGCTGTTTTCGATATTCATATAGATCATGCATTGCCTGACGGTTCTCGTTCAATGCCCGAATGCCCCGGTCTAAGTCGGTATCCGTTAGCGCTTTGCCGATAAACTCCTCGATGGCTTTACGGAAATTCTTCAACTCCGCTTTGAGGTAGGGGATGGCATGCGGCGATTGTACATGCATCGGGTGGGGAAGATAATAGGCGAAGGAGTGCTCGACATTCTCTTCCCAACTTCGGTACGCCTGGCGAAGATGGATGCAGGACTGGGCGATGGTGATCCCATCGAGATAGTCGTACCTGCCCTTCAATCCCTGCGCCAGCACATCCCGGCAGAACGGGCAGAACATCCCAAAGAGATGCTGTTCGGTGACATCCTGTGGTTCATGGCTGCCGAGAATCCGCACCGGCAGGATGTTTGCCGCGACCAGGATCTCCTCCGGGACATAGCTGCAAAAACAGCCGATTACCTTGCCGCCGGTGCTCGCTTTCCAGTTTTTGGCATAAACATGACGTTCATTGTACCAGGTCGCAAATTGTGAAAACATCTTTTCCTCTATTTCTCGATTCGTATTACTTTTTATATCTTCGTGTCCTTCGTGTTCTTCGTGATCTTCGTATCCTTCGTGTCCTTCGTGGATCAAATATTATTTATTCTTCCAAACCGGTTGCCTCTTCTCGAGAAACGCTGCTAAACCTTCGTGTGCATCCTCGGTCTTCATTAACTGATTGAGATAAATCTCATCCGCCAAAGCGGCGCCTTCGCTGACTCCGAGAGGCAGCAGCCGGTTGAGCAGATCCTTGGTAATCGCCAGCACTTTAGCGCTACATGAAGTAAACTCCGCGGCGAATTCATCCACTTTCTGGTCAAACAAGTCGAATGGGTACACGGCATTTATTAATCCGATATGCTCCGCCTCCACCGCCGGATATGCTTTTCCGCTAAGCAGCCATTCAATCGCTCGGTTTCGTCCTACCAGTTTCGGGAACAAAACCGCGGCGATCGGAGGCAGCACCCCGACCTTGACCTCCGGCTGCCCGAATTTCGCTTTTTCCGACGCCAAGACAATGTCACAGCCGATCGCCAGTTCGCACCCACCGCCCAGCGCCGCACCTTTGACCGCCGCAATCGTCACCGCCTTGATCGCAAATAATGTCTTGAAAAGATCCCCGAAGACTGTGATCATCTCATTCACCTTTTCCGCCGTATGCTCGGAAACATCGACACCCGCCGAAAAGGCTTTTCCCTCCGCCCGCAGAACCACAACTTTTAGATTTGCCTCATCAGCCAGACTGGTAAAGGCATCGCAGAGTTCGCGCATCATCGCGATATTGAGCACATTGACCGGCGGACGGTTCAGAACAACATCGGTTCTGTCGTTCTTCTTCTCGATTTGGATGAATTGGTATTCTTTCATTACAACCTCGTTTCTTACAGGATATACAGGATGAACAGGATAAATAGGTTGTTTATCCTGTTTGTCCTGCATATCCCTTATGAAGGGTAGCGTAAGCCTCCGTGCTTGCGATTTCTCCGTGCTTGCG
>CAZCRQ010000308.1:0-1468 GCA_964501095.1 uncultured bacterium
TCACCCTTCCGTCTTTGCATTTTTAAAAGGCGAATCTCTTCGAGACGGCGGATGATATTCACTTCATGTCCGAACGGTTTTGGCTTATAGAATTGCCGATTGGCAAGCTCTGGAGGAAGGCAGGGCATATCACCGACCGCACCCTCTTCATCATGGGCGTAAATATAACCCTCTCCATATCCCTGCGCCTTCATGAGAGAAGTGGGGGCGTTTCTCAGATGCAACGGCACCGACGGCTGCACTCCTTGACTGACCACATCGAGTGCCTCGCTGATCGCCAAGTAAGCCGCGTTGGATTTGTAACTTGACGCTAAGTATGTGGTTACCTGCGCCAGGATGATACGCGCTTCCGGCATCCCAATCTTGTGCACTGCCTCGAATCCCGCCTGCGCCATCAGTAAACCGTTCGGATTGGCATTCCCGATGTCCTCGCTGGCAAGTACGACCAGACGTCGGGCGATAAACAGAGGATCCTCGCCGGCGTGGAGCATCCTTGCCAGCCAGTAAATTGCGGCATCCGGATCGGAGTTACGCACGCTTTTTATAAAAGCGCTGATCACGTCATAATGACGGTCGCCGCTCTTGTCATAGCGCGAGAGAGCCTGAGAGGCTACCTGCTCAACTACCTCTAAGGTGATGGTATCTTTCTGGAAACGTTGCGCCTGTTCAACCGAGCGCTCCAATAGGTTGAAAACCTCGCGTGCATCGCCGATCGCCAAGTCCAGTAACGCCTGCCGAGCTTCCTCTTGGAGATGGATGGGATAATGACAAAGTTCGGTATCTGTCTCTAAAGCGTGTTGGAGAAGGACATTGAGTTGATCTATGGTCAAAGGATGAAATTTATAAACCCGGCAGCGTGAGAGAAGTGGTGCAATTACTTCAAACGATGGATTCTCGGTGGTCGCACCAATCAGATGGATCACACCTTCCTCGACCGCGGGAAGGAGAGCATCCTGTTGAGCCTTGTTGAATCGATGGATTTCATCTATAAAGAGCACCGTCCGCTGGTTCATTTTAAGGAGCAGTTTCGCCTGATCGATCACTCTACGTACATCGGCGACACCAGCGGCAACAGCGGAGAGCTGAATAAACTCGGCTTCGGTGTGGCGTGCGATGAGCCGCGCCAAGGTGGTTTTCCCAACTCCCGGCTCGCCCCAGAAAATCATCGAATGGAGTCGACCCTGATCGAGCAGGGGACGGAGAGCACCGGCGGCTCCTACCAAGTGATCCTGTCCGACAAATTCTGCCAGAGTCTGGGGACGCATGCGCTCGGCAAGGGGAGGCTGTCCGATATTATATTCCCGTGTCATATTCGGATTTTTATATTCCCGTGTCATATTTGGATTTTTATATTCCCGTGTCATATTCGGGTTTTTATATTCCCGTGTCATATTCGGGTTTTCCGGCGCTTAGTAATTCATGTTAGAAGATTTGACGATATTGTATTGACCGTAGCCCGGGCGTCCCG
>CAZCRQ010000308.1:1568-3537 GCA_964501095.1 uncultured bacterium
CCCGCGTCATGGGCGAGACGCCCATGCTACGTTTGTAGCCCGGGCGTCCCGCCCGCGTCATGGGCGAGACGCCCATGCTACGTTTGTAGCCCGGGCGTCCCGCCCGTGTCAGTTGAGTAGCCTCAGGGAGTTGTTGAGTAGCCCCAGGTATTCCTCCTTAGAGACTAGACTGTTACGGTAGAGACTAGACTGTTACGGTTGTTCCTGTTATATGTATGGCAAAACCATCATGGATTCATTATCTTTCTCTGAATGTACCACATCATTCGAGTTCATGAGTGTCTATTCGTGGTTCTACAGAGACGCCTGAATTTTGGAGAAATTGCTCTGGAGCACACATTTGCCCTATGTTTATCATTACATTGTCGATAGCACCATGACTGTTCGACACGTAAGATCCTTTTGAATGAAGACCACCGACCGGCTTCCTGCACTGACTGCATGTTTTAATTCTTTGTTAATCAAAGATATATCTTCATATATGACGTAGTAATCGAGAGCTTATGACACTGGGGAGAGAGATTTACCAGCGCTGTTTTTTCCCTATTTCAGCTCTCGGCGCTCCCTAATAGAGGAGAATAGGGAGAATTTTCGGAAAAAAGTTTAGAAATATCTTGGAACTCACTTGACTCGAATTATCGGGAGCCTTAAATATCTATGACGTCTTTCTCCGGAAACAATCACATACCTAGCGATAACGTCTTTGTCATAATTGACCTAAAACGTAGTGTACATTCTAAACAATTGAAAAAGCGAAAACAAAAGAGGGAAAGCTCGGGAGGTGAAAGAGTTTAAGAAAAATTTCTGAGTGATGTTTGTTTGAGGATGATATTCAATTAGGAGAAGAACATGAAGAGAGCACCAATGGTTTTATGCCTTGGGCTGCTGCTAGTTGTTGCATCTGTCAGCTTTGCCGTCAATCCAGATCCATATACGGATAAGGAAGCATACGTCCGCGCCGTAGAAGATGCGCGACTGGCATTCGAGGCAAATCAACCTCTGACAGCAGACCAAAAGGCTTTGGTTGTAGAACATGGTTTTGGTCAGACGCCCGGTGAGTTGGATCTCCGCGGCGGTCCTGATGCTTTTGGTTACACCTTTGTGGATAGTCAGGAACCTGATGGTCCGGCGTATCAATGGATTGATATTACCCCGAACGGCACGCAGATTGTCGGGATGGGTGACGATGATTACCGCGGTCCCTTCGACCTGGGATTTAATTTTCCCTTCTATGGAAACACATACAGCCAGGTATACATCGGATCTAACGGATATGTGTCCTTTGGCGCGGGTTACACACCATACAGCAATACAGCTATTCCGAATGCTTCTACCCCGAACAATTGCGCCTATTTCTTCTGGGATGACTGGTATCCGCCCGGTGGTGGTCAAATCTGGTATGGTCAGTCCGGTGGAAACTGGGTCTGTTCATTCGTTGGTCTTTATCTCGGTGGACAGTATCTCACTTGCCAGGTAATCCTTTATCCCAACGGCACGATCAAATATCAGTACCAGACGATCGAAGGATCTAACTCTGGCGAAACGATTGGGATCGAGAATTCCAACGGCACCATTGCTTTGCAGGCAAGTTTGAATGCAGCGCCAGCAAATTATCCGCTCAATAGCATGGCGATTGAATTCAGATTGTCAGATATGGGCACTGTCAATGGCACAGTAACCGATGCCACTACCGGCGATCCGATTCAAAACGCTGAGGTGTCGTTATATCAAGATGGCGGCTTCTTCCGTTCCATCTTCACTAATGCTCTAGGTTTCTACACCATGACGGTTGATGTTGGTGATTATGAAATCGGAGCGGAGGCGGAGTTCTATGTCGATTCCGACCTGGTGCCGATCACCATCGAAGATGATGTCACCATCACGGTCGATTTCGAACTGGCACAGGCGGAAGCTCCCCAGATTGGTGTGGATGTCGAAGCGTTGGAGTTTTTCTGCCCCTGGATGGATT
>CAZCRQ010000309.1:0-3531 GCA_964501095.1 uncultured bacterium
TGCCAATTGGTCAGTCGCGCACGAGTTCAAACTTCCGCATCGCCGCACATCCGGAGACCTTCCCGGGACGAATCGTTTCAGTTCGGCTGATTGTTACTACTGAGACTGACCAGGTTGATTCTCTGTTGTTTTCCATTACTATCGGCACCCGAAATGGCGATGATCCATGTGGACCGGATCGTTATGGCTATTTCGCCTTTGACAATACCGATGTGGGTTATGAACTAACTCCGACTTATGATTGGATCGAAATCAATCCCACGCTTCCCGGTCGTGATTATACCGGCACGAATCTGAACATGAATGACGGTGGAGACGATCAAGATGTTACCCTTGGAATCAACCTTCCCTTTGCAATTCAATACTATGGTCGAACGTTCACCACAGCCATAGTAAGTACCAATGGTTGGGTAGCAATGGGCAGACCGGGATATTTCCGAGACATGCGGAATTATTACATCCCCTCGCCGCTTGGTCCGCCGAATATGATTGCCCCTTATTGGGATGAACGTACCACCAGTGGTGGAGGCATCTATTCCTATTACGATGCCCCGAACGGACGCTTCATCATTGAATGGTATCACCTGCCTGATTATCAAGGCAACCAAGCCACGGCATGCACCTTCGAGGTCATCTTCTATAATCAGGTCGAGGGGCACCTAACCTATACCCATGACGCAGAAATTCTCTTCCAATACGGTCCGGTTGTTCACACTACTGGTCCAACCGGTGGTCATGGCGATGTGGAATATGCAACAGTAGGCATCGAGAATGAAGCCCAGGATGACGGCATCTGCTATTCCTACTGGAATCAAGCGCAGCCGGGCGGCACGGCGATTGTGAATGGACGCGCCATTCTCTTTACCACCAATGTGGCGCTGATTGTCGGGGAAATCGATGGCTTTGTGCAACGCTTCGAAAACGATTCCCCGATTGAAGGAGCCACGGTTCGCACCGCTGACTATGTCTTCTCCACCCATACCGATGCGAACGGCTATTTCCTCATGGAAGAGGTCGTGGTTGGGGTTCACGACCTGGTGGTGGAAGCTGTTGGATTCAATAACACTTACGCATACAACATCGTTGTCGAAGAAGAGCAGACAACGCATGTCAACTTCATCGGCGAGGGCGCTGGCGACGATTTCCCAGGGATGAAGCATCCCGAGTTCAATTGCGATACACAAAACATCAACTTTGAAATGCCGCCAGAGGACTCCACCTCTACGCAAATTACCCTTTCCAACTCCGGCAACGGCTTGATGGAATATGAGTTCAACGTTTTATTCGTCGAGCCGGATTTAAGGCAAGGAGCGATCGGTGATAACCCCTTACCCCTCACACTTCATCCCTCACTCCTTTCGCAAGCACGGAGGCTTACGCTACCCCTCATCCCTCGCCCCTCACCCCTCACTCCTTTCGCAAGCACGGAGGCTTACGCTACCCCTCACCCCTCTGAGTTGGATGAGCCCTGGGATATTTACAACACCTATCCCTTGACCGATCAGGAGGGGCGGAACCGTGGGGTCACTTATCTGAACAACAATTTCTGGGTCAGCGGCTCCTTCAATGCCGATCCTGGATTTAACCGGCTCTACCGTTATGACAAATTCGGGGTCTTGCTGGGTGTGTATGACCAGCCGGTACCGAATCACAGTTCCGCTGGTTTTTATGGACTGACAAACGACGGACATTATCTGTATGGTCACGACCGGGGACGAGTCTACCAGATGGAATTCACTGGCGATGGAGTAGTAGCCGTACGAAGTTGGCAAGCGCCGTTGAATATCGCCAAATTCATTACCTATGACACCGATCACGAGTGGATTTGGATCGGACATTCCGATCCGGGCGACAATCTATACGCCATGAACCTTAATGGTACAATTGTTCATCAGGTCGACCAGGAGTTGGGTGCGCAGGGGATGGGTTATTACCCGGACGATCCGGAGGGCTACCCCCTGTATTTCATCTGTCAACCGGAAGGGAACGATTATTCGATCTGGAAGATGAATCCGTATAACGGCTCCACCTTGGAGGTCATCCATTTTGGCGGACCTGGGACACCGTCGGGCGCCGATATCTCCAATCGTTTCAACCCCTTGGTCTGGACCTTCATGGCGGTGATGGATGGTGGGGCGCGCGATGAATTGAGAATCTGGGAGATCGATCTCAACACCCGTTGGATCAGGATTATCCCAGAAACAGGTACAATCGAAGCCGGTGATGACCAGACTATCGACATTACTGTCTTCAGTTACGCCATGCTGCCGGATACCTATTATGCCTGGCTCGAACTTACGCACAACTCCATCGAGCAGATGTATCATATTCCGTTGGTGATGCAGGTTGGGGATATTCAACAGCCGCATTTCGATCCGGTCGATCCCACCGGACGTCCTTATGCCATCCTTGTCAATCAAATTCTTGTCGATAATGAACCATTGTTGGAAGGAGAAGTTGGCATATTCGATGGCGATCTCTGTGTCGGCGCCGAGATGCTTGGCGATGAGATGCCCCTGCCGATCATCACCTGGCAGTCAGGTCAGGGACAACCCGGATTTGTCCTGGGCAATCCAATCATCTACCGTCTCTGGCTGCTGGATCAGGAGACAGAAGTTCCCGCCTATGCTGAATACATTTCCGGCAATGGCACCTTTGGCTATGGTCCGATGAGCCAGGTCAATTTAAACGCCACCGCCGCGGGACGATTACGACTGGAACTCCCCCTGCAGCGCAACTACTTTGAGTTGATTTCCTCATACCTCGTTCCCGACGATCTGAATGCCTCGGTTGTCTTCGGCAATGTGGCGAATTTACAGATTGTTTATCAAGATAATGGGAGAATTTATATTCCACAGGTCATCAACACGATCGGCAATATCACCCTTTCGGAGGGTTATCAGCTCTTCTGCGGGGCGGCTTCGATGCTGACCATCGAAGGAACGTTGATCGATCCCGAGACCGAATATACCGCGCAGAGCAGTCAGTGGAACTGGATCGGCTATCCTTTCACTTATGCGATACCGGTTCAAATCGCCCTGGAACCGATTCTCGATCATTTGACCATTATTCAGAATGATGCCGGTGGATTCTTCATCCCGCCGTATGTCAATACACTGGGCAACCTGCAGCCCGGCACTGGGTATTTCATCTTTGTCAACCAAACTGTGACTTTCCAGTACAATCCCAATGTATTGTTAGCCAGTAATGATGAGTTGGAGGTGTTGACCCTGCCGGAAGTGGAAGGCGCGCCGTCTCCCACCGGTTTACCTTATGTGGCAGTGATCCGTGGTGATGAATCTCTCCGTCAGCAGCATCCGGCGACGGTTGAAATCTACGATGGCGCGCTGCTGGTTGGTAAATCGGTAGTCATGGAGGATCAAGAGTATATGCCGGTTGTATGTTGGGGCGGCTCT
Organism: uncultured bacterium; assembly: GCA_964501095.1. Lineage (GTDB taxonomy): Bacteria > Electryoneota > Electryoneia > Electryoneales > Electryoneaceae > CAZCRQ01. The sequence continues at coordinate 3,417 of CAZCRQ010000309.1, forward strand.
GAAGAGCGCGGCATATCTGGATTTACTGCCGGTCACCGGATGAAGATAGTGGGTAAAGGTGTGGATGGCAGGGAGATTCACACCAACAGCGAGGGGTGTCGAGTGGGGGCTGTGG
>CAZCRQ010000310.1:0-3523 GCA_964501095.1 uncultured bacterium
ATACACTACTTATCTTGGCTATTCTCCCTGTCCGGTGTTTATTTTCTAACCCACCGTTCCATAGATCAATCGGGCAAGAACCAGTGTCAGATCTTCCCAGTAAGTGATGATGAGCAGTGCCAGGAGCATGATCCCGATAAAGGGCAGTGTGGAACGATAAAGCTGGAGCATCGGTTTGCGGAAACGAAAGCTGGAGATGAAGAGATTCAAACCCACCGGCGGAGTCGAATAACCGATCTCGAGGTTGGTTAGAAAAACAATTCCCAGGTGCAACGGATTAACGCCAAATTCACTGGCGATAGGCAAAATAAGTGGCACGACGACGATAATCGCGCTGAAGATGTCCATCAACGCCCCGACAATCAGCAGAAAAAGGTTGAGCGCGATGAGAAACGCCCATTTCGAGCTGATCATCCCACGGATGGCATTGAAGATGGCATTAGGCGTCTCGGCGTCGATGAGGTAGTTGGTCAAACCGAGCGCTGAACCGAGAATGAGCAGAATCCCCCCGACCAGCACCGTGGAATCCCGTAAAATTCCGGGCAGCTTTTTGAAAGGGTGTATATCGCGATGAATCAATACTTCGACGATCAACAGGTAGACCGCGGTGATTGCCGCCGCTTCGGTGACCGTAAACAGTCCGCCATAGATGCCGACAATGATTAAAATCGGCAAGGGCAGCTCCCAAGCTGCTTGACGCACCGCGGCTACAGCTTCCTTAAACTGGAATTTGAAAGTCGGGACATCGTTTTTTACCGCGATCCGTGTGCTGTAGAGCGACAGAAGCAGAATCAGGAGCAGACCGGGGAGAATTCCGGCAGCGAAAAGCTGGTCGACCGAGACCGAGGCGATCATCGCATAGAGAATGATCGGCAGACTTGGCGGAAAGAGCAGTCCCAGGCTTCCCGAACTGGTGAGCAATCCCAGCGAGAATCTCTGCGGATAGTGGTCTTTTAATAAAACCGGCAATAAAAGCCCGCCGAGCGCCACGATGGTCACGCCGGAGGCGCCGGTGAACGCGGTAAAGAAAGAGCAGGTGAGAAGGGCGACAATCGCCAATCCGCCTGGCATCCAGCCGAAGAGTGCATGGCTGACCCGCACCAGACGTGATGGTGCGCCGGATTCCGCCAGCAAATAGCCAGAGAAGGTAAAAAGGGGAATTGCGATCAAGGTAGGCTGTGAGGTCATTCGGTAGAGTTCGACAATCACCGCCACCGGTTCGATCCCCGCCCCGAAAAACGCCGCCAGGGCAATTGATCCCAGCACCGCGAACAACGGCGCGCCTGCCAAGGCGAGAAGAATCGCCAGTATTATAAACACCGTTGTCATCGATCATTCAGTTCCGAAGAAAACCGCCCTAAAAGAAGATTGAATATCACCTGCAATCCGATCAATCCGAATCCGACCGGAATCACCACTTGCGCATACCAAAGGGGAATTGCACCATAGAGGATGCCGCCGAATTCCCGTTCTGAAGCGACCAGCCGCCAGGAAGCGGCAGCGAGAAAAATGCAGACCCCGATAGTAAAAATACCGCTGATCCAGGCGAGGATAATACGTAATTTCTGCCCGCAGAGGCGCGAAAAGACATCCATACTGATTTGGCGGCTGTAACGTGTCGCCAGCGCCCCGCCGAGCATCCCGATCCAAAGCACCAGGTTGCGCAGTATAATATCCACCCAAGGGATGCCGCTGCTGAAAAGATTGCGCAGCACAACTTGGAGAAAGGCAAGTCCCACCATCGAGAAGAGTACGATTACCACCAAGTAGGAGAGCAACCTGGTCAAAATAGCATCGACAACTTGAATCACGCGGCGCAAGGGAGTTACTCCGTGCCCCCCCCTATATCTCCCCGTGGACGAGGGGATATAGGGGGAGCGCCAGTGTGGTCTGAACGGTAGGATTGCAAAGCTTGTTTCACTTCATGGAGCAGTTCTTCGGGATATAACTGCCCGATCAATCGTTGTTCGACACGAGTTCCGACCTGCTGAAAGCGTTCGAGTTCATCCTGTTCCGGGCGCGCGGAGAGGGTAATGCCGCTCTTGATCATCTCCTCGATGGCATCGCGGTTGTCCTTACGGGTGAGTTCGGTGAGTTCGCGGAGACGTTTCCGGCAGATCTCCAACAAGATCTTCTGTTTCTCGGGCGGGATCTGATCGAAGAGCTTCCTGGTCATCAGCACTGCGCCGGTCGCATTGGTCAGGGGCAGGTTGAGCATGTATTTCACCCGCGTAAACCATTGCAAGCCGACCATGGCATACGGCGCGCAGTAAACCGCATCGAGCATCCCGGTCTGCAAGCCGGTGAGCACTTCTGTGACCGAGAGCGGCAATGGATTCACTCCCATCTCTTCAAACAGCGTTTTTGCGAGCGGATCGCCCTGCCAAGTCCAGATTTTCACCCCTTGCATCTCCGCCTGGCTGCGCACCGGTTTATTGGTAAACAGGTAGACAAATCCAACCTCGGTCCATCCGAGCAGAACATATCCTTTCTCACGAAAAGCGGCGTCGAAACGGTCATTAAGCGTCTCGGTGATGTAATCCACTTCGTCTTTTGTCTGGAAGAGAAATGGCAGTTCGAGCACGCGGATCTCGGGGAGAATCTCGCCCAAACCGGTGCCGGTGAATCCTGCAGAATGCAACTGCCCAAACCGCATTTTACGGATCACATCGGGTTCATCACCCTGCACCCCTCCGGCATAAATTTTAAAGCCGACCTCACCCTCTGTCGCCTCCCGCACCTCGCTGTCCAGTTGACGCATCACTTTTGTCCAGGTGGAGCCTTCCGGGGCGACCGAAGCGAACTTGATCTCATACTTCGGCTTCTCGGCTCCGGCAAATACTATCGCACTAAAGAAGGCAAGCGCCAGCAAGACAAAGCTGTCTTTTAACGATTTTAAAATTTCGTATTTCATGGTTCCTTTAGGTGGTCTTGATAATACCAAAAAATACGGCAATTTGATGAATAAGGCTAATCCTCAGGGCGCACTGGGTTATTCTATAGAGCATTGTCAGATGCCTAGATTCCCGCTTTCCAAGCTGTCCGAGAATGAAAAAACCCTCATTGGGTGTCCTGCCTGAAGCCTGTAGCCTGTAGCCTGTTAAGCCGGAGTCTTTTTTGTGGTACACCATTTTCGATAACGGATTGCTTCCTCGAGACGCGCCAGGGTGGCGCGGATATCGCTCAGCATAGTTTGCAGTTCATTGCTCAGTACCACCACCTCTTTTCGATCGGCTTTAGTATCTTCAAGATGGCGCAACTCCTGACGTAGACGACCGTACGCGAGAGCGACGGTCACCACCAGGCTGCCGATCCAGATAAAGTCACGGATGGTGAATGAAATCAAGGGGAGTTTCCTCCTCTCTTTGCTTGATAAGAATGGTGTTATGTAGCACGGGCGTCCCGCCCATGTTTGTGTAGCATGGGCGTCCCACCCGTGTTCGTGTAGCACGGGCGTCCCGCCAATGTTCATGTAGCACGGGCGTCCCGCCCATGTTCATGTAGCACGGGCGTCCCGCCCATG
>CAZCRQ010000311.1:0-3496 GCA_964501095.1 uncultured bacterium
CGGAGGATCGCAAGCACGGAGGCTTACGCTACCTATATAATACTGGAGAGTGTGTGCGACAATCACCCTCACGACTCTTTTTTATCATAAGCATCTTAGCCATTTTCCCACATTATGGCGATGCTGAGAAATTGTATTTTACTGATCGCCACTCCAGCACACAACAAGACAGTGTTAAGCTTTTGGAAAACTCTCCCTGGCGATTCGTTTTCCAGCCGGAAGGACGAGTCTGGGTGTGGTGGAACCTGAAGAAACATCCGATCGTGACTTGGGATTATGGTGCCCAGGCTTTGCTGGAAATTGCACGGGGTCGCGGGCACCGTCTCTGGTTCGGCGCTGAATACCGCATGGCTGCCGGATTTCAACCGAAACAGACCATAACGCCATTCGATCCCAGTCAAATCGACACCTACCAGATATTTACTTGGCGTTGGGCGATCAAGCCGAGACGGGAATTTTTCGCTCACCTTCGACGGGTTTGCTTTCACCTCGTGGACATTCACAACCGTGGCGCCACCTTCTGGACACATGCCGCCCTGGGATTCGGTACCCTCTCGCCGCCGGAAATCGGAGAAACAGCCCTCCCCGTCAGAAAATCAGGAAAATCCAGGTTGGATGGATTCTTCTCCTGCGGTCCCTATCTTCATGGCGGTCCATCGTTATTTTTAGGAAACAGTCCCTCCTGGCAATGGGAATCATCATTATACCTCTCCTGGAACCACCCGCTAAATCGCACGCTCATCTTGGAAACAAGTACACGCTTTGATCAACTCTTGCTCATCCAATCCAATCCCGAACCCTATCGCTGCCGGTTTTATTTGCGCCAGTCAATCAAGGCGCAACGAGATACAGGATGCCTTGTTTTATTCCTCGATCGCCATTTCTATGATGATTATCTCGAAAGATGGTACCCGGTCACCTGGAGAATCGGATTGGAGGGACAGTTTTAGAAGATAAAGTAATTTATGGCAGGGTAGCGGGGTAGCGTAAGCCTCCGTGCTTGCGTTCACCGTACCTGCGATTCTTCGTGCTTGCGATTCTCCGTGCTTGCATTCTTAGTGCTTGCGAACAGTGTTTCTCAGCATCGCGAACAATTCACGCCCCTCTTGTGTCGTATAAGTTAACATCACCCATACCACCCCAATCACACCCGCCGTAAATAAAACAGTGAGTAATGGTGAATGCGGCATTGGAATAAAGGACAAAACGAAATAAAGCGCCAAGGCAATGATCCACCATTTTCCAATGCTGTAAAAGGCGGAGGGTGTGATTTTTCCTGGGAGATAGGGAATGAGGATCATGGTCACCAGGAATTGTGCGATTATATTGGCAAATGCTACGCCAGCAACCCCCCAGAAGTGAACCAGGGTAAATGCAGCTGCGATGTTGAAGAGAATTCCCGACACGCTGACAGTCATCAGCAGTCTATTTCTCCCCTGGGCGTTGAAAATCCGGTTGCATAAAGGATTGATCAACTGCACCCAGACTCCTGGACTGAATCCTAGAAGAGCGAGAGCAGTCAAAGAAATCGCGCGATCGCCGAACTGTCCATAACCGAAAATAACTGTCATCAAGGGTTTAGCGACGGAGGCAAGGAGCACCACCAGCGGCAACAGCAACCATAACGAGAGATTCAAGAGTACGAGAAATTGCTGTCCAATCTCGATATTTTCACGTTTCTGGACTAAAACGCTGAAATGCGGCAATACAATACGAGTCAACGCCAATCCGATTGTTTGCGCGGGAGCTTCGATAATAAAACGTGCATAATAGAGCGCCGCCACCGCCCCGACACCAATCCCGGAAGCGATGCGTTTATCGATGAATATCCGGCTCTGAAAGAAGAGTCCCAGTATTATCAACGGCAGGATATTCGCAAAGAAGGGAGTTAAAATTGTCACTGCTCGTTTCATGGTGGAACGCACTTTTCGTGGGAACCAAGCTCTGGCATCGATGACTAAAGCTATCAGCGTCACGACCAGAGCAACGTCGTATCCGATTGCCAGCCAATAGGAAGGTGCCCACCCGCTCCCGACTAATATGACGCTGCCGATCAAACCGACATTGAGAAAGATTGGGAGGAGCGAAAAGATACGAAAACGGTTCACTGTAAAAAGCAGATACCCCATCAGATTGCAGGATACGACCAACGGTATGGATGGAGTGATCCAACGGATCATCAGCGTGACAACCCGGGAATCCACCGCGGAGAATGTTGGCGCCTGGATACATGTGATCCAATCGGCAAAAATTGCGATTAGAAAGGCGAGAAAAACAGAGATGCTTACTCCACCCCAGGCGAGTAGACGTATGAGATAGTCAGCGGAACGCACTGCCCGACGCGTTCGCCAACGTACCACCAACGGCACCATTGTCGCTTCCACCGTGCTGCCGAACAGTATCCCCCAGACGTGAGTGGAGATGTCGATAGCGATACGCAGCGCATCCGCAACCAGTGTTGTGCCAAAAAAGAACGCCAGGATCCATTCCCTGACGAAACCGATAATTTTCCCGAGAAAGGTAAATACTGTAACGTATGCGCCTTCACGGATCATATTGTTTTGGTTGGAATTGTGATTCACGGAGAGGTGTTCATTCTTCATAAACGATATATCGTAGCAGAGTCCCCACCTGCCGTAGCGATTCCGGGGAACATTGGCTCGGTGTGTCTGCCAGCGTGTGCCATACAGGGTACTCAAAATCTATTAGGTCGCAGGTTGGAATGCCCGCTTTGATTAGATGAATATGATCATCATAGACCGCATCCCCGATCTCCGAGATAAAATGATCCAGTTCCAATTCTTCCGCCAGATCGAAAAGATGTTCCGTCCAACTCCTGCAGTAGACATAGCTGAAGTATTCCATTTTAATCTCGAGGTCGGAATCACCGATCATATCGAGGAGAATCGCGCCGACTGGGGTTTTGCCAGAATAGTGTTTAGTATAATAAGCGCTTCCCAGACAATAGGTTTCATTTGTTTCAGGAACACCGGAATCCTCGACATCGAAGAGAACAATCTCGATAGGCATTGGCGGAGGGGTGTGGGCGAAGAGACGGGCGAGTTCGAGCAGCACCGCCACTCCGGAAGCGCCATCGTTCGCACCCGGGATTGGAATTTGACGGTTGTCTGGGTTGGGATCTTTATCCGCCCAGGGACGGGTATCATAATGCGCACAAAAGAGATAGATCGGATCACCTGCCGCCCCGAAATGCGCAATGACATTCACCGCTTTGACTTCACGAGTTTTACTGCCAATGTCCGGTTGTTCATGCAAGGTGGAAGTGAATTGCTGTAAACGTACATTACCGCCGCACTGTTCGAACCAATCGACATAATCCTGCACTGCCAGGTCATGAGCCTCGCTTCCGGGAACCCGTGCTCCCAATTCAACCTGCTTATAGAGAAAAGTGAATGCCTGGTTGCCGTCAAAAGCAGGAGGCGCAGCATTAAGAAGACATGAAGCGAGAAAAGTCAAACTACACACAACCCAGCTT
>CAZCRQ010000312.1:0-3468 GCA_964501095.1 uncultured bacterium
CCATCGGTATCGCCCCGCATGAGTAACTCATAGGTTTGGCGGTCATCGAGTGGAATGTTGTCGATATCCAGCAGGTCTCCCCGCCCTTCGTATATGAAACGAAGTGTATCTTTAATGACTGTCAGGGTTTTTAATCCGAGAAAATCGAATTTTGTCAGTCCAACTTCAGAAATGTCGTTCATGGCAAACTGCGTGACAACATCCTCCTTTGGACCTTTGCATAGGGGAATTCGGTCCACCAGAGGCAGATCTGAGATCACAACTCCAGCGGCATGGGTCGATGAATGTCGGTTCAGACCTTCCAGTGCCAGGGAAAGATCGATAAGTTTCTTAATCCGAGGATTGCTTCTCATCTCCTCCTGAAGCCGAGATTCCTTTTTAATCGCCTCCTCCAATTTGATGTTAAGGACATTGGGGATGAGTTTGGCAATACGATCTACCTCACCGTACGGGATATTCATCGCCCTGCCGACATCCCGAATAACAGCTCTCGCCTGCATCTTTCCAAAGGTTATGATCTGGGATACCTTGTCGCTCCCATATTTTTGCGTTACATAACGGATAATCTCTTCCCTTCCCTCCGGGCAAAAATCAGTGTCAATGTCCGGCATGCTGATCCGATCCGGATTGAGGAATCTCTCGAAAAACAGGTTGTATCGGATGGGATCGATGCTGGTGATCCCGATCGCATAGGCAACAAGGCTTCCGGCGGCCGAACCCCTGCCTGGACCGACTGGAATGTTTTTCTGCTTTGCAAAATTGATGAAATCTGAAACGATAAGAAAGTATCCGGCAAAACCCATGGAACGGATCATCTCCAATTCCTGTTGGAGCCTTTTTTCGTATACCTCGCGCAGATCTTTTTCCTGATCCTGCAGGATATTCGGCAGAATTCTATTGAGACCTTCCCTTGCCGCCTTTTTTAGACGCTGGTCCAGCGTTTCATCGGGATTGATCTCAAAATTAGGCAGAAAAAACTTGCCGAATTCCAACGTAAGATTGCATTTTTCGGCGATTAGAACCGTATTCTCAATGGCCTCGGGACAATATGAAAATAGTCGTTTCATTTCATCGGGGGAGCGGAAATAGAACTGATCGGTTCCAAACCGCATCCGATCTGAATCTTCGATTGTTTTGCCGGTCTGAATGCAGAGCAGGACCTCATGCGCCTCGGCATCCTCCTGCTTCAGATAATGGCAGTCATTCGTAGCCACCAAGGGCAACCCTAGCCGACGTCCAAGTTCAATCAGCCCCTGATTGGCTTTCTTCTGCTCGGAAAGGCCGTTTTCCATGATCTCGATAAAAAAATTTCCTTCACCAAAAATAGACCTGTACTGCTCCGCCATCTGATCGGCTTCTGCTGAATTTCCCCGGAGCAGATGGGACGCGATTTCGCCATGAAGGCAGGCGCTTAATCCGATCAAACCTTCATGATATTGTTTCAAGAGCTCCTTATCAACCCTCGGCCGGTAATAGAAGCCGTCCAGAAATCCAGCAGTTGATAATTTCATAAGATTCCGATATCCTTGTATATTACGGACCAGTACGATCAGGTGATTCGCCGTCTCTCCAATTCCATAACCCGTCTTTTCGAATCGACTTGTGGGTGCAACGTACAGTTCACAGCCTATAATCGGCTTGATCCCATTCTGGTAAGCATGCTTATAAAAATCAATGGCGCCATATAAACTCCCATGGTCGGTCATGGCCACGGCAGGCATTTGATATTCTTTTGCTTTTTTGAAAAGATCGTCGAGACGAATCGTGCCATCCAGCAGACTGTACTGCGTATGAACGTGAAGATGAACGAAATCGGCATGCTTCATATATTATTCCAGCCAGTAGTTTGGGGCTTCTTTTGTAATGATCACATCATGAACATGACTCTCGCGGAGTCCGGCAGATGTAATCTTGACAAAACGTGCCTTCTTTCTCAAATCACCCGTCGTTCTGCATCCGACGTAACCCATGCCCGCTTTAATTCCGCCAAGCAATTGTTGAATACTGGCCGATATGGATCCACGGTAGGGAACCCTCCCTTCGATTCCTTCAGGTACCAGCTTCAGGTTGCTCTCCATATCATCCTGATAATAGCGGTCTTTACTGCCCATTTTCATGGCCTCCAACGAACCCATCCCACGGTAGACCTTGTAGCTCCTTCCTTGAAAGAGAATGGTTTCCCCCGGGCTCTCTTCTGTTCCCGCAAAAAGTCCTCCGATCATGACCGAATGCGCACCCGCCGCCAGGGCCTTAACGATATCGCCGGAATATTTGATGCCACCATCTGCGATGATGGGAATGTTGAATTTGACACCCATTTTATACGCATCCCGGATCGCACTCATCTGCGGAATCCCCACCCCGGCGATGATTCGTGTCGTACATATTGATCCTGGCCCGACACCCACTTTAACTGCATCGACGCCAGCCTCAATCAAGGCTTTTGCACCCTCCGCCGTCGCCACATTCCCAGCAATCAACTCACATTTCGGGAAATTGATCTTGGTATCACGTACTGCTTGCAGGACCCCCATAGAGTGTCCATGTGAAGTATCGATAATAATGACATCGGAACCAGCTGCCAGTAAGGCATCAATCCGCTCTTCTCGATCGATTATCCCCACCGCGGCGCCGACCCGAAGTCTCCCCAGCGAATCCTTACTTGCAAGAGGATATTTTTTTATTTTTTCAATATCCTTGATCGTAATTAATCCGGTCAGATGGTATTTCTCGTCTACGACAAGGAGTTTTTCGATTCGATGTTTGTGCAGAAGCTTCTTGGATTCCTCTAAAGAAATATGAGACGAGGATACCGTGACGAGATTTTCCCGAGTCATAACATTCGCTACCGGCTGATCCAGATCGGTCTCGAAACGCAGATCCCGGTTGGTCAAAATGCCGACCAGTAGCTTGTTTTTGACGACCGGTACACCTGATATGTGGTAACGATTCATCAATCCAAGGGCTTCTCTTACCTTCTGGTCCGGCTCTATAGTAATGGGATCTACAATCATCCCGCTCTCCGACTTTTTTACCTTATCAACCTCGATTACCTGCCGTTCAATGCTCATGTTCCGGTGTATGATGCCCATACCTCCTTCCTGGGCCAGACAGATCGCCGTCCGCGATTCTGTGACTGTATCCATAGCTGCGCTGATAATGGGAATGTTCAAACTAATATTGTTGGTCAGAAGGGATGACGTATCCACGTTGCGTGGCAGGATGCTGGACTCAGCAGGAACCATCAGCAAGTCATCAAAAGTCAGTGCTTCAACAATATGGTCATCTAGCATGGGGACCTCCATTTTCAGTTGGCTGTTATTGTTTATCTAAAATATTCGCTTGCTATCCAACATTATTGTGACCGGCCCGTTATTAATCAGATCGATGGACATCATGGCTTGAAATTCACCTTGGACAACTCTGCCGATCATGGTCTTGGTTTTCTGAATGAAATAATCGTAAAGC
>CAZCRQ010000313.1:0-3464 GCA_964501095.1 uncultured bacterium
TCACGGGCGGGACGCCCGGGCTACGCTGTCACGGGCGGGACGCCCGGGCTACGCTAATCAACCTTCATTCGGAAATGTATTGCGGGTATAGCCGATTACGAGTCGTTTCCCCATAAATACCTATTCAATGTTAAACTTTTGGATGTATATTGAAATGTTAAACTTTTGGATGTATATTGAATTGAAACGGAGATCAGCCGAACGCTCGCAAATCAGATATTCATGGGATAGAAAGGGAACTCTGAAATGGTTTCACGTGCAATCAACAGTACAATCGTGACTTTATTCATTGCCAGCGCCATATTCGCAAATTCACTACTGCCTTCATACTGGATCAATAAGGAATTGACTTACGAACCGCAGGAGTTGCTGACGACGAACGGATCGGTCGCCTTAAAAGGTCTGTTCAACGCACAAACCGGCGCGCCGGTAAGAGTATCAGCTCTCTCAGATGCCGGATACATTTTCCCTAAAACACAATCCAATGATCCGGAAACGATCATCGAGCAAAATCTCAGCCTGTTTAAAGTCAATTATAAAGATCTCGAGATTCTTTACCAGGGAATAGTCAAAGGTAAGATATATTTCACCGCCAGACAAAAACTGGACAATCGTCCCGTCATCGACACACGTGTGATTCTACGTCTAACTAAAGAAGGGAAAATATCACTTTGGGGGGCTGATGTGGTCGAGGACAGCGACTTATATGCTTGGACATCCTCGATTTCGGAAATATCAGCAGCATCAGAACTCGCCCGATACTGCGGGTTGCCGGATTATCAAATTCTCAGCGCAGAGGAGAGCTGGATACGTATTGAGGGAATTCCTACGCCGGCATACATGCTTCAGCTTGCCGGTGATCGCGCCGATGAACGTCCTTTCGGAGTGGTGAGCGCCGAGAACGGTGAAATTTTCGGCTACTACAATCATGTTTACTATGCCAGTCTGGAAGGTAAAGTGGATGGACCTTATTTGCCGGAAGGCTGGAATATCGCCGAACGTCGTTTCGAAGCTCCGGTCAGGGGAACATTTCCTTATACCAAGGTATTTGCCGATAATAACTTGACTTATACCGCCGTAGACGGTTTGTTTCTTATCAATGGTTTGGTCGATGGGCAGGACTATCTGCTGACAACCAGGCTGGAAGGACGGTATGTCGAAGTCAGAATCCATGAAGAAGAGGAGTCGAATGCTCAATTCTCTGAAGTTGTCACCGTTCCCGCAGCATTTGATCCCCATTGGGAATCCCCATTACATGGCAGACGCGACGAATTCAACCTTTATTATCATACAAACTTCATCCATGACTATTATAAAAGGCTTGATCCAAGGTTTGTCGGCTTGGACTATCCAATGGGGGCTTATGTCGATTTTGACACCAATTATCCCAATGCTTTCTGGAATGGATATGGTATATATTTCGGCACCGGCAATGCGCAATTGCGAAACCTCGCCTTGTTCTCGGACATTATTTATCACGAATACACTCATGGGGTAACGGATCATATCTACCCCGACGGCATGCTGCCTTATGAAGATCAATCGGGAGCCATGAATGAAGCCTGGTCGGATTACTTCCCTTGTTCGATTCACAACCACTCCGGTTTATCTGTGGGAGTCCTGGTTGACACAAATGGACCCATGCGCGATTTGAATAACACGAAACGTTTTCCGGATAATTGGATCGGCGAGGTTCATTCGGACGGGATGATCATTGGCGGGGCAATGTGGGATGTACGTGAAGTCCTGGGAGCGGCATACTGCGACTCCCTCTTCCATTTCGCCCGCTACGGTTTGGCGGAAACATTTGAAGAATATCTGGTGGAAGTGCTGGAAGCGGATGATAACGATGGGGACATCAGCAATGGAACGCCTCACGATGAGGTAATCTATGTAAACTTCGGCGCTCATGGAATCGGACCGGGTTGGAATGAACCGAAGCTGGTGTTAAGAAATCTCCGTGTCGAGGATGAGAACGACGATGGTGAACTGGCTGCTAATGAACATGTGGAAGTGTATTTCAGCGTTCAAAATGATCTTTACCTTTATCCTCCGCCGGCGGTCGGAGTGCGCGTCTGGGGCGGTGAAAGTGACTATTTCACCTGGCAAGTGAACGATATTGAACTTGGTGATATCTACCCCGGTGAAACTGTGCTTGCGCCCGAACCGCTTCGCTTCATTGTGAATACGGAGACGCCGCCTCTCTTTACAAACCTGATTTTAACGATTACCGCCAACCTGGATGAATACGAAGTAACTTGCGAACGGCAGTTGTTACTGGGCAGTCCTCGTATTCTCATTGTCGATGATGATGGAGCGAACTCATACCACTCATATTATATCCAGATGATGATCGAAGAGAATACCGCCGCCAATTCCAGTGTGACCGTAACCGGGCAGATCATCCCGGATTTGGAGACTCTCTATGATCATGATATCGTAATCTGGCATACCGGTGATAATCGTAATCCTCTAAGTACGGGTGAGATGACGCGTATGCAATCTTATGTCGCCTCGGGAGGCAATGTCATCCTTACTGGTCAATATATTGGCAACCAATTGGCTCAGTATCCGGAATTTGCGAACTTTATCGGGGTTGCCGAAAGTATCGATTCCTTGCGGGGACGTGCGGCAGTGGGCATAGAAGATCAACCCTTGAGTACCGGAATCACCGCTCTTCTTGTCGGGGCGGATGGGGCTTGGAATCAACGGGCTCCGAGTGGAATCATCCCCACAGAAGACGCTGTTGCTCTCTACACTTATTATTACGACACGAATGATACTGCGGCGGTGTGGAAAAATCATTCAGGGACTGGCGGTGGAGTCACGGTATACTTCGGATTCGGTCTGGAGGCAGTATCCGGCGGAGCTTCCACTCAACGTGCCTGCGAAGTACTCCATCCACTGCTGGAAGCCATGAATTCAACGGTAAAAATTGCCGACAAACAACGACTTGAGATTCCTTACTCCTTTACCTTATCAGTTCCTTACCCGAATCCATTCAATCAGCAAACGACAGTTCAATTCACCTTGCCCGAACCTTCGGATGTACATTTCTCAATCATGAATCTCCTGGGGCAGAAAGTCGAAGGAATGATCGATCAACCTATGATGGCGGGAGAACACCGGATTAACATCGACCTAAGTCGCCACGCCAGCGGTGTTTACCTCTTATACTTGCAGACGTCAAAAGGTGTGAAAACAGAGAAGGCAGTATTGATAAAATAAGGTCATAAGTCCAGTAGGTTAGCTTGAAACCGCTTGGTTTTATCCGAAGAAATCAATAATTGATGTAGGTTGGGGTTGCCGAATCCGGCAATCCCTGCTTTAAAACGATTCCTTGCCTGTTGCTTTTCGTATACTGCTTTATTAACTTCTATAAAAGGAACGAAATAGAAGGCAACCTGGACGTGCCACCGTCCAGGAATCTGATGATAAATTAAATATTTGTATGGAGTATTCTG
>CAZCRQ010000314.1:0-3459 GCA_964501095.1 uncultured bacterium
ATACAGCATAGCTCGAACGCCCCGTCCGAGTCATGGGCGAGACGCTCGTGTCATGGGTGGGACGCTCGTGTCATGGGCGAGACGCCCATGCTACAGGTGGCGACAGCCGTCCTCAACTGACAATTCATATTTAAAGGCACAAAACTATCTAATAATCGCCGGGATACCTCACCTGGAAACTGCTGAATTTCCCGGTATAGGGATTCCAGCTATCATGGACTTCAAAGACTCTTGCACCAGAAGGTCCTTTACGTACTAAGCGCAGCAGTTCTTCCAAAGTCCCACGTTGCCCTTCGGCGACCAGCTCCACACGTCCATCATGGAGATTGCAGACCCAGCCGGTCAATCCTAACAAATGGGCGTGATGCAGAACAAACCAGCGAAAACCGACACCCTGCACCCAGCCGCGGATGTAAGCGTGAACCTGACATTTTTCCTGCCTGGTATCCTTATCTTGCTTCATTTTTGGATATAGATTTGTCCGTCAGTATCTCCTGCAGCGCTTCAATCAGTATCGTGGTCTGTTCTTCTGTCCCAATGGTGATTCTCACAGTGTGCGGCAGGCGAAACGGGATCATCGGGCGGGCGATAATCCCCTTGAGCAATAATTGATTACTAAGCCATATCGCTCTATCCCCATTTTCCATGATGACCATGATAAAATTTGCGAGACTGGGAGCGTAGGACTGCCCGAGAGCATCCAAAGCGGTGCACAGACGCGCCTTCCCCTGTCGGTTCATCTCCAGGGTACGAGATAGAAACTGGTGATCTTCCAAGGCGCCGATGCCGGCAGCTTGCGCCAATACCGATGGTTCAAAGGGCAATTTGACCTTGATCGTATTTTCCACCAATTTAGGGTGACCGATGCCATAGCCGATACGTATTCCCGCCAGTCCATAAGCTTTGGAGAATGAACGCAAGGTCATCACCTGATCGTGACGGTTATCCAGGCTGTTGGGATACTCCTTCCACTCCCGGGCAAATTCGAAATAGGCTTCATCCATGATTACCAAGACTTCATCCGGCAAATTGCGCAGGAAGTTATTGAATTCATCGTCTGACACCGCAGTTCCTGTGGGATTATTGGGATTGGGGATATAAACCAGACGGGTGCGAGGGGTGATGGCGGACAGAATCGCCTCAAGATCGAAGGTATAGTTTTTCAAGGGTACGGTTTTAAGCGCCAGATTTTGGGCGTGGGAGAGGACATAGAAGCCGATAAAGGTGCCTTCCGCGGTGATCGCTTCATCGCCCGGCATTAGGTGAGCCCGCATAAATGCAGACATCACAGCTTCGCTTCCCGAACCGGCGACAATGTTGTCGATAGGGATGCCGTGATATTCCGCCAATCTCTCCCGTATCAGCAATCCGCCATCCGGATAAAGCGATATGTCGGGAAGAGACCTTTGAATCGCTTCGAGCGCTTTTGGGGAAGGTCCAAGTGGATTTTCATTGCTGGCGAGTTTGATAATTCGTTCGAGTCCCAATTCTTTGCGGACTTCTTCGATTGACCGCCCAGCAATATAACGTTGTAGAGAACTAATGTGTGCAGGCGTTTGAGGAATCTTCATTTCTCGGATCCACGAAGGACACTAAGGACACAAAGGATTTTAATCTTCTTGTTATAAATTTTCTTTATATGTGGTTAGTATCCTTCTTGTTCTAAGTGTTGTAGGTGTAATGGATGTTCTAAATGTCGTAAGTGTTCTTCGTATTCTATTTTTCTTCGTGTCCTTCATGGACAATGATTAATCCAACGGGCGTCCGCAGAAGATTCCCATCGATTCCGCAGTGCGTACAAGTTCCCCATCTGGATCAACCAGTTTCTGTTTCCCAGTGGCTTCTGAGAGGAGAACATCTGTAATCTTTTGACCACTTAGGGCGACCATATAGCCGAATTTTTTCGCCGCAATTAGTTCAACCGCGTGAACACCGAAACGAGTGCCCAGCATTCGATCCAGACAGGATGGGGTGCCGCCGCGCTGCAAATGTCCAAGGATCAACGTCCGGACATCGACTTTGAGATATTTTTTGACGAAATCGGCAAAATAGGTTCCGGCAGTGTCGGTGGCTCTTCTTTGCAGCAGTGTTTTTTCCGGTTCGCGCTTCGGTTCGGCAGCTTCCGAGACGACCGCGATGCTGAAAGTACTGCCGCGCCCGTAACGGCGTCGGATAAATTTCATCGCCGCCTCGACATCATAAGGGATCTCTGGAATCAGGATCAGGTCGGCGCCTCCGGCAACTCCTGCTTCCATGGCGATCCATCCCGCATCTCTGCCCATCACTTCCAGAACAATTGTGCGGTGATGGGACTCTGCGGTTGTATGCAGTTTGTCAATCGCATCGGTGGCGGTGGAAACGGCGGTGTTGAAACCGAAAGTCACATCCGTCGCTAAAAGATCGTTGTCAATGGTTTTCGGCACCCCGACAACCGGCATTCCCTTCTCGTAGAATCGCTGAGTTATCGCCATTGTGCCATCGCCGCCGATGACCACCAACGCATCCAGCCCCAGCGATTCGAAATTCTCCAGGCACCGGTCGGAAAGATCGATAACCTTGGTGGAGCCGTCAAGTTCCTGGAAACTGTATTGGAACGGATTACCGCGGTTGGTTGTGCCGAGGATAGTCCCTCCCTTCGGCAGAATACCGCGTACACTATTCTCATCCAACTGCAGGATTCGACGGATATTGATCAATCCCTCGAATCCATCTTGGAGACCGATTACCTCCCAATTAAAACGTCGAATCGCGGTTTTTACCACAGCGCGGATTACGGCGTTCAGTCCCGGCGCGTCGCCCCCGCCGGTGGAAACTCCTATTTTCATCTTCTCCTCCCAATCTTGGAGCCTCTACTCGAGATCGCTGTTGTCACACCCTCTATAATCAAGCTGTCCGAAATCAGACGGTCCGAAAATACTCTCATGGTTATCAAAAAAGGGTGCCTTGGGAAACTCCCGAACATTCTAAGACAGCCTGCATAATGACTGCGTTCAACGGCAGCCGCTTTTATATAACGCTAAAGATGCAAATATGATCCAGGTTAATGCAATCATTTTCCCGACGACACCGAAGATTGGCTCCAAGCTAAACGAGATAAATCATTAGGGGAGCTGTTGTGTTCTCAGTCACTCTCCTAACCTAAAGCCAGTATTACCTTAGATTAGAGTGATCTCAAACCTTTACTCATCGTAACTCTCCTCGGTCGACCTCGATGAGAGTTTTAACCCGTTGCGATGCCTCCTCCTCCACGTCGCAACGGGTATTTTTTATGAGCGATGACCACGATAGGATTTAAATCCCGCCGGCACAAAATCCCGGGGATCACGAATACGGCTGCCTCGCCAGGAACGATGATTTGATGGATATTATATTAGGAAGAATAAGCGAAGGAGCTATTATTTCAGGAGTATTAATGGTGGTGTCAGCCGTCCTCGGCTGACACTTAGAGCCGTCCTTGGC
>CAZCRQ010000315.1:0-3426 GCA_964501095.1 uncultured bacterium
CGCTACCCCTCATGTCGGGTTTGTATGGATGAAATCGCAAGCACGGAGGCTTACGCTACCCCTCGTGTCGGGTTTGTATGGATGAAATCGCAAGCATGGAGGCTTACGCTACCCCTCGTGGGTAGCGTAGGCGTCCCCGCCTGCGGAGAGCATATTATTAGTTAAATAATTTCATAATATTATAATTTGTTGGTCAGATGGTTTTGTATTTTAATTCTAGGATAAATAATGACCCAACATCCACTATTATCTATAACATTTTATTCATCACTCGGCTTCGGCTGGACTCTGCTCGGAGCCATTATATTGCTTGTTTTTTCCTTATGGAGCTATCGCTGGACACGTCCTCCGATTCCCCGAGGGGCAAAACTCTCGCTTGCCATTCTGCGCGCCTTAGCCTTGATCGCGGTCTGGTGCCTTACAAACGGATTGGAAATCCGCTGGCTGCATGAAATGCCGCGTCAAAGCCGTATCACCCTACTGATCGACCGCAGCAAGAGCATGAGTTTCCAGGACCGCAGCAGTAAACGTGAGGAGACGGTGAAGTCGATCCTTGCCAATCCGATCTTGAAAGAATTGAGAGCAAATTTCCAGGTTGAACCGTTCATTTTCAGCGATGAGATTAAGCCATTGAAGGATCTGAGATCGATTCCACCGGCGTCAGGCAGCTCGACCGATTTATCCACAGCATTCGGATCATTACTGAAAGATCCGCGTGGAGCACCAGATGCGGTCATTTTACTTTCGGATGGCGCAGTCAACCAGGGGGACTCTCCAACCGAAGCCGCGCGTATACTTGACGCTCCTGTATTCACTATCGCGGTCGGAGATTCTCTCGCTGTCCCCGACCTGGTCGTTTCTGACATTCTTGCTCCGGAAGCAACGTATGTCGGCGAACCGCTTTCTTTGGACGTTACCTTGCGCGCCACTGGGGTAAAAGGAGCTGCGACGGTAGTGAAAGTGGTGGATTCAGACAATCGTACAATGGCTCAGGACACGGTGAATTTTTCCGAGAATTGGGAGGAGAAGGCATTGCAATTCACGGTAAAACCGGATCGAGTGGGAATAGTAGCCTGGCGTGTCGAGGCGCAGTCGGTGGTTTCTGAAATCAATACAGCCAATAATTCCCGCCAGATCGCTTTGCATGTGGCGGAACGGCGTCGTAATGTCCTGCTATTGTCCGGAAGCGCCAGCAAGGATGCCGCTACTCTGGCAAAGACATTGGAATCCGACCGGGATACGACGCCATTTATCGTCATTGGCGGCGGTCCACAGGGAAAGCTCCTTCGTGGCAAGCAGTTTACCCCGGACAAACTTAGCGAACTGGATGCGGCGATTGTCTTTTTGGGCAATCGTTTCGGCTCGATGGAACAGGAACTTGCTCGACAGTTGGCTTCTTCCACCATCCCTTTGATCCTGATCAGCGGCGATCAACCTGACCGCACCGCTCTGTCTATCCTGGCGTCGCGTATAAACCGTACCAAGCGAGTTCAAATGGTGCCGCAGGCAGTGATTCAACCGGCAGGATTCCATCCCATCTTCACTCAAAGCGGCACCTGGTTCGAAGAAGGGCAGACAAACGCTCCCCCATTGAATCTTCCGGATCTGGAGCCGGAAGGAGGGCAGGTTATCGCTGTGGCGCATGTGGCGGGAGAAGATCGCCATGTCTTTACCTCACCAAGCAGCAATCCGCGCACTTTGCTGATTTTTGCGGAAGGATTGTGGCGTTGGGATCAAGTGCGACGTCCCTTCGACCCGTCAGGCAACGGCTACCGTAACCTCTGGGATCGCATCCTACGTTGGATGACTTCGGAAGAGGAGAGCCAACGAATCAGTCTTTCCCCGGTAAAATCGCTCTTCACCGGCGGGGAAATGGCGGAGTTGACTGTTCAGATAAGAGATGAAAGCCGGCGTCCCATAGATGATGCTTCTGTCTCTGCCCAGGTGACCCATGCTGATGTCATACGCACAATTGAATTCTCCTCGCTCGGCAGTGGACTTTACATGGCAAAATTTCCTTCCTGGGGTGAAGGGAGTTATAAAGTCTCAGCGGAAATCGAAGCGCAAACTCAAAGCTTCAAGCGTACTACTGATTTCATCGTCGATGCGTTTCACTTGGAAGATGCTGAGTTGCGGATGCGCCCTGACCGTCTTCGCGCCATTGCCGCCGCTAGTGGGGGTGCTTTCCTCACTCCGCATTCAATTTCAGAATTGCCGTCTCTCCTGCCCAAACAAAGCGGCACGGAACTTCGACCTGGAGCCTGGCGTCCCTTCGGTCTGGCAGTCACACTGATACTGACCGTGACACTTTTAGCGGTGGAATGGTTTGTCCGAACACGCTGCGGGATGGTGTGAAACAGCGGCGATATACTTCCCGAACAACGGTGCGTCCGGGCTACCTGGATTTAATTCAACCCGCATTATGTAGCCTCATCTTTTATCTTGTTCTCACCTGTTATTGATTCCTTTTTTGACAAGTCTTTATAGTACTTCTCGATGCAATCCGGGCAGATGCCGTGACTGAATTCGGCGTAGGAGTGTTCCGCGACATAATTTTCCACTTGTTGCCAAAAACCCTTATCATTACGGATTTTTTTACAACTGGCGCAGATAGGGATCAATCCGGAGAGCGTTTTGATATTCTGCAGCGCTTCCTGCAATTCCCGGGTGCGTTCACGAACTTTCGCTTCCAGTATAATATTTGTTCGACGGATCTGCCGCATCCGCCAAAAGACAACAAGGTAAATGAGAGCCAATCCCGCCAACACCAGAATCAGCTTGAAAAAAATGGTCTCGCGAAAGAAGGGCGGAATCTCGATGACCAGTGGGGAAGCCAAGGAGACTTCTACGCCACGTGAATTGACTGCTTTTAAATGAAAGCGATAATGCCCCGCTGGCAAACGGTGATAATGTGCCTCATGATGTAAAGTAAATTCTCTATAATCGTTTTCCAATCCTTCTAAATACCAGGAAAACTTGTTCCGCTGTTCCGAAAGAAAATCATTCATGGAGAAATACAAGCATAAATCCCGTTGATCACGTTTTAAATGCACAGGATTTTGTAACGCAACATCCTTGACTCCCGCCCGGAGATTTCTGATGGCGACAGGAAAAAACAGGGAATCGGATTCCATCAAGCGATTGATGTCGAGGGAAATAAATCCATGATCCTGAATCAGTAAATAACGATCTCCTTCTACTTGCAGAATGCTGCGTAACGGTCTTGCATTTAATCCGTAAAGTTGGTCAATAACCGCATGAAATCGGTTATTCTGGACAATCAATCCCCTTGAGGTAATAATAAGCAGGGTTCCATCGTCATGGACATCCAGATCCAGGAACTTATAATCAACATCACTTTCCAATTGAAGCAGTTGTATCTGGTTCCCGCGAAGTGTTACAATCCCACGGCTCCCGAGAAAATTG
>CAZCRQ010000316.1:0-3424 GCA_964501095.1 uncultured bacterium
GATTCTGGAGCGTCCGATTCCAAAGGTTCCTACCTTACGTCATGTCACCGTAGCGAACCTTTTTTTCGAGAGTTCGACACGCACCCGAGTGAGTTTTGAGCTGGCGGAGAAACGGTTGTCCGCCGATGTCGTAAATTTTTCAGCATCCAGCTCTTCGGTAGTCAAGGGCGAAACGTTGATCGATACGGTGAAAAACATCGAAGCGATGAAGATCGACGTCATCGTGATCCGTCACCCATTGCCTGGGGCGCCGATCATGCTGGCGCGGTATTGCAGCTCGCATGTGATCAATGCCGGAGATGGAGCGCATGAACATCCCACCCAGGCGCTTTTAGACATGATGACCCTGCGCGAGACCTTCGGCGGCTTCGAGAAACTTCGGGTCACCCTGGTGGGGGACATCGCTCACAGTCGGGTGGCGCTCTCCAATATCTTCGGACTGCGGACAATGGGAGCGATAGTTTCGATCTGCGCACCACCGACCCTCATCCCGCGTCATATCGAAAAACTCGGGGTGAAAATCTATCACGATTTGGATGAAGCGATCGCCAATTCTGACGTTTTAAATGTTCTTCGCATCCAATTGGAGCGTCAAGCGGCGGGACTATTTCCTTCCATTCGCGAGTATCACACCAACTTTGGCATTACCCTGGAACGTCTGGTGAAAGCTCCCAAAGATTTAGTGATTATGCATCCCGGTCCGATGAATCGGGGCGTGGAAATCGACTCCAATGTGGCGGATGGAACTCACAGTGTCATCTTGCAGCAGGTGACAAATGGCGTCGCAGTGCGGATGGCGGTTTTATTTCTGATTGCGGGAGGAAAAAATGAGCTGGTCATCTAAACAGGGACCGACATTGCTGAGCAGCCGGGGGTGGCAGGTCGATAAAACCAAACGTTTATGCCTTACCGGTGCACGGCTGATCGATCCACAGCAAAACCTGGATCAAACTGCTGATATCCTGATCGAACGTGGGAAAATTCAGAAAATCGGTGAAATCGTTCGCCAGCAACTAGATGATGTCAATAGATTGAACCTTCACGGAAAGATTATTGTCCCGGGTTTTTTTGACATGCACGTTCACCTTCGGGAACCGGGACGCGAGGATAGCGAGACCATTCTGACGGGTACTACCGCCGCTGCTGTCGGAGGATTCACAGGCGTCGCCTGTATGCCGAATACCCAGCCGGCGATCGATAATGTCGGGATTGTCCGGTGGATTTTCGATATGGCTCGCGGCGGTCCGGTGGCGGTGCATCCGGTGGCGGCGGTGACAAAAAACCGTCAGGGGAATGAACTGACCGACATCAGCGATCTCTTCCAAGCCGGTGTGCGGGCACTCTCCAATGACGGCGATTCCATTCACAGTTCAGAAACGATGAGACGTGCTTTGGAGTATTCTTCAATGCACGACATGGTCATCTGCACCCATTCTGAAGATCAGAACCTGGCGGGTAAAGGGGTGATGCGTGAAGGTGAGATGAGCACCCGTCTCGGTTTGACTCCCTGGTGCGGTCTCGCCGAGTCGATAGTGGTGGCGCGTGATATCCTGCTCGCCGGATTTACCGGCAGCCGCCTGCATATCGGACATATCTCCAGTTGGCAGTCCATCGAAATGGTGCGCTGGGGCAAGGCGCATGGGGTCAAGGTCACCTGCGAAGCCACGCCGCACCATATCGCCCTGACAGATGAAAAATGCGCCGCTTTTGACAGTAATTTCAAGATGAATCCTCCCCTAGGGACAGCGGAGGATCGCCAAGCGGTTATCGAGGGATTGCTCGACGGTACAATTGATGTGATCGCCACCGACCATGCTCCCCATACCGAGGAGGAGAAAAAAGTGGAGTTCAGCCTGGCTCCGAATGGCGTGATCGGCTTGGAGACCGCTCTCGGAGTAGTGGCGAAAGAGCTGATTGTCACCAAAAAACTGACTTGGAGTGACCTGGTGCAAAAGATGTCGATTGCGCCCCGGAAGATACTCCATCTACCGGTTCCGGCGATCAAGACGGGTGAAGTGGCGGAATTGACACTAATCGATCCGGAGGCGGTTTGGAGAGTCGATCCGGAGAAATTCCTCTCGAAGGGGAGAAATTCCGCTTTCATCGGTCAGAACCTGAGCGCTAAGTCCATCGGCATCCTCAATCGGGGATGGGTTCTAATCTCGCCGGAAGCACGAATACTATGGACTTAGTGAAGGCGTGGGGGGTGAGGAGTGAGGGGTAGCGTAAGCCTCCGTGCTTGCGATTCGTGTATACAATTTTCCGCAGGCAGGGACGCCTACGCTACCCCTCACCCTTCAAAGAGAGATAAAACAATGAATCAAATAAATCCGATGTTCAACGTTAAAGCTGTCTACATCTATTCCGATCTTCCCTCTTATGTCCGGGTGAATAAAACTCTCCCGATCTTGCGCGATATGTTCCGTGAAGTGCATTACATCGGGGTGACACGCAAGAAACAGCTCGATTCCAGCCGCACCGAAGGAATTCATTATCATATCGACGATCGGCGTCTGGGCAACGGCATGCAGACAATTTTCGGCATTCTCGGATTCATCCGCTATATCCGCGAGGTTCTAAAGGAAGTAAAACCAGAGGTTGTCATTGCAGTCAATGAAGAATATATATTGCCTTTCACCTTTGGCTATCTCCCAATGCCGAAGTATCTGGTTCTTGATCTCTATGACAGCATCGCCATGCGGATAAGCGGTCCGGCGCGTCTTATAAATCCCCTCTGGCGTTGGCTCTCGGAGTTGGCGATGCGGACGGTTCACGCTCTGGTGGAAGTCGCCGAGGAGCGACTGGCATGGCACCGTCACCCGCCAAAGATTTCCAAGGTCATCTATAATTCACCATTCTATATTGAAAACATCACCGTCAGGGAGAATCTGCCCGAGAAGTTCATCTATGTCAATGGGATGCTGTTGGATGGAATGCACGGTGTGGAAACCATACTCGCCGCAGTGGAAAAGACTCCGGGCATGAGCATTGTCTTCTCCGGCTGGGTGAAGGGAAAATTCCTCGAGGAGAAGTTCCTCACACACCCGAAAGTAGTCAACCTCGGTTTGGTTAACCCAACCGAGATACCGGGGATTATCAAGGCAAGCAGCGGCGTCTGGGCACATTATAACCCGGTTAAGATCAACTATATTTACGGCGCTCCGAATAAACTTTATGATGCGATGATGGTCGGACGTCCGGTGTTTCTCAACTCCGAGAATCATGCCTGTTCATTGGCGCAAAAGCATGGATTCGGGATCATCAGTGCGTATGGGGATGTTCACTCTCTAGCGGAGCAGTTGAATCGTTTGGTCAGGGGCGATCCGGTTCTCGAAAACGCCGGCGAAAAAGCGCGCCAAGTGTTCCGCGAAACCTACTCCTGGCAGAAGATGGCGCTGAGGTGGGAAAGGTTGTTTACGCGGTT
>CAZCRQ010000317.1:0-3407 GCA_964501095.1 uncultured bacterium
ACATAACTCATTGTATTTAATGAGAATAGCTGTCAGTTTATATTTCCTGCACAACAAGTAGTGCAGGGCACCCTTTTTTAATAACCGTGAGAGTATTCTCGAACAGCCTGCTTCGCGGAAATGACACGGTGGGAATCCTTAACCACTTGTTGTCCAGGATTTGTCTTCACCGTATCCCTTCCAGCTTCTCGCGTATCTCGGATTCATCACCTCCATGCTCCATCGCGCGTGTCCACATATCACGCGCTCGGTCATAATCTCCGAACGCTTTGTACAATTCCCCTAGATGATCGAGTATTTCCGGATTGTCCTTGACCAACTCGCCCGCTTTTTCCAAATACTCACGCGCCTCCTCGCGCTTCCCCATCAAGAAAAGCAGCCAGCCTTTAGTATCCAAATAGGAAGCGGATTCCGGTTCGGTCTCTAACGCGGCATTCACATACAACAACGCTTCTTCAAAACGCTCACCCTTTTCCGCCAGCATGTAAGCGAAGTTATTTAATAATTGCGGATCCTGCGGATCGATTTTCAACGCTTTTAAGTAACATTCCTCCGCTTTATCCCAATGTTTTTTCTCATGGTACAGAAAACCGAGGTTTATCAGATGCAGCACACCATCTGTGTCTAATTCCGAGGCGTGCAGCAACACCGGTTCCGCTAGGTCAAATTTATGGCAACGCATGTAAAGCGTACCCGCCAGACTCAACAATTCAAGATCGTCAGGATTGTGGCTTAGCCCCGCTTCGATTCTCTGAATCGCGCTTGAGGTATCCCCTCGAACTACGGCTATTTGCGACTGTACCATCCAATAGCGCGCTACTTCCGGGGCAAGTGTACTGGCGAGTACGAACATGGAATCTGCCCGGGTGGTATCGTTAAGCTGGAGATATAATCCGCCAATAGTGAAGGGGATCTGGCTGTCCTCCGGTTGCCAGGCTCGCATATTCTCATAAATTTGAATCGCTTCCGGGATCTTTTTCATCATAGAGAGCAAGGTCGCCTGACGGATCATGATTTCAATATTAGGTCCTTCCAGCCGCAACACTTGGTCATAGCATTCCACCGCTTTTAATTGTTCGCCTTTACGTATGTAAAGAGCGGCGAGATTGAACCAACCGTCACGGTCATCCGGATACAATGTCACCAGCCGATAAAAGATGTTCAACGATTCATCATATCGCTGCAACTCAAAGAGAACTTCGCCCAACTGCCAGAGTAAATCCTGTTTTTCGCCAAGACTACGAATCGCTTTCTGAAGCAGCAGACGGGCACTGTCGAATTCGCCAAGCCGTTGGTAATTCTCGGCTGTCTTTGAAAATAAAGTCAAACTGCTGCTGTCCTGAAGCAGAGCTTGATTGTATTCATAAAGCGCCCGGATATAATCGCCCTGCACTTCGTAAACCGAGGCTAAAATCACATGGTCGACCGCTTCCGGGACAAAAGAATAAGTCGGTTGTGGTTTAATAGGTTTGATTATTGGTTCAGGTGCCGGCTTGATTGATTTCTTGACAAGGGAACAGCCAATAACAGTAAAGAGGGCTGATAATATGAGAATCCGGGATATTTTATTTAACGAAGATTCGGCTGAGATCATTATAAGTCACCACGATCAAGAGAATGAAGATAAGAGCAATCCCGACCTGTTGCAGGATCAGTTTTATTTTAGTGGGAACGGGACGTCGGATGATAGCTTCAATGAAAATATAGACCAAATGACCGCCATCCAGCATCGGGAATGGCAGTATGTTGAGCAACCCGATACTGACGCTGATAAAAGCGATGAAACTGACAAAGGCGGAGATGCCGGCGCGCGCACTTTCACCTGAGAATTGCATTATCCCCACCGGACCGGCTACCGCTTTCAACGATTCCTGCCGAGTGATTAACTTATAAATCGCCTCCAGACTGAGAATGATAAATCGCCAGGTTACCTTTCCCCCATCAATCACCGCTTCGATTGGAGTCGCAGGGGTAGTCAGGACATTAGGACCTAATCCAAGCAGCGCAAATGATCGCTTCTCACCCTCCTCCATAATTGTTTCGACACGTGTGGGAATGCTCGCCGACAAGGTGTCCAGATCGTGGAGCCAGACAACAAATAGTGTGTCTCCTGTCCTTGGATGAACAGCTTTAGTCAGTTCTTCCCAACTCCCGATTGGGGTAGAATCTATAGAGAGAATACGGTCGCCGCGCAGAATCCCAGCCTCCACCGCCGGGAATCCGCTCGATAAACTCCCCACAGTCGCGGAAGGATCGAATTCGCGTTTCCCTTCAATCAGAGTCAGCGAGGTGAAGATGAGAAATCCAAGCAGGAAGTTCATCAACACTCCCGCTGTAATAATCAGGATTTTCGCTGGAACGCTTTTCGACATGAATTCATCGGGTGCGCCGGTGATTGAACCGGCATCAAACGATTCATCGATCATCCCGGCGATCTTGACATATCCACCCAAGGGAACCCAACCCAGACGATATTCTGTTTCCCCATGTTTTATCCCCACCATATTCGGAGGAAAACCGATGGAGAACACCTCAACACGGGCTCCCATCGCTTTTGCCGCGAGAAAATGTCCCAGCTCGTGAACAAAGATGATTACACCTAAAACAATGATAAAGGATATAAGAGTGGTTGCCACTTAGCCGCCGAGATAGATCCCGCCTTGCACCGTGAGGAAATTCTCCGGCGTATCAGCTTCCTGCCCAGTGAAGATGTAGTATTTGCCGGTAACACGAAAACCAATCGGAATCGCGGGAGGTTTTATTTTTGTCCCGAAAAGTAAGTGAAAACCGAACTTCGGTTCGATGTCCACATAATCTTCCGGTTTAATCTCTTCGGTGGCGCTGTTGAGATGATCCATCAAAAGTTCCCGGCTCACCACCGGACCGAAGGCGTGAACGCTGACTCCCCCGCCGATAAAGGGTTTGAACAATTTGATCACCTTTGGAAAACTGCCCAATCCGATCAACGCACTGGCATCCGCCCCGAGGCGCAGATAAGGAATACTTTTGTCATGAACTGATTGGGCATTGAGGACTGCCGAGGTTACATCGACAGTATACTTGCTGAAGGCGGACTCCACGCTCACTTGCAAATCGACTATCGGCAGCATGGTGAAAGTCAGATCGACTCCCACATTCAATGGCATCCCCGATTTCTGGCGGTTTAATGAAGTTAGATTCTGAGATAATTGAATGTCATTCTTGAATACAAAACTTTCCGACGTCTCTTTGATCGGCGTCGTATCTATTCCCAGGTGAATTCCAATGCCGGCAAAAGAACCTGAAGTGCCTGCAATTAATAGTGAAACTCCTAAAATAACTCCGAACAATCTCCGCATGGATTTATCTCCTTATTTGAATGGTAGCGTAAGCCTCCGTGCTTGCGGTCAACGCTGGGTGCTTGCGGT
>CAZCRQ010000318.1:0-3402 GCA_964501095.1 uncultured bacterium
GTCAATGCATGCAATCCTTCAGTATAGAAAGATTCGCCTTTTTGCACTGTTTCACTCTGTTCGCCATAAGTGATCTTCACTTCACCTTGCAGAATGTACCCATACTGTTCGCCGCTGAAGGGTTCCAGGCTGATTTTTTCCCCTCTTTTCAATCGAACATGAACCGGTTCCATCTCCCGATTCGCGGCGCCCGGAACCAACGCGGTAAAACGGTTGACGCCACTTCGATCCAAATCCACGGCATCGTCCTGACGAAATACAATTCGATCTTCTGTCGGACGAAAGAATTCAGAGATATGCACATTGAGCGCATCGAGGATCATGATCAGGCTGTCGATAGAGAGTGATGTTTTTCCGCGTTCCACCTGACTGATAAAACCCGCGGTCAGATTACTTCGCTCCGCCAGGTCTTCCTGGGTCATCTCTGCCGCCATACGTAACCTGCGAATACGCCGTCCAATCACTTCTAAATCAACCATAGTCTCTTTACTAAAATTTATTCTGCTGTTTATTGATAGCGCAAATCTAAGGAGAGGAGAAAAGTAAAGCAAGAGAAATACGGACTCCGGGAGTAAATTTCGGCAGTATCATAAAAGGAGATTTTTAATAAAGACGCAATCGATGGCTAGCAAACTTGTGACAGAACTTTAATAAACAACGACCCATCAGGCAGGAATCCAGGTATTGGGTGCTCAGCACAACAAGTAGTGCAGGGCACCCCAAAAAACATCAGTCTCTATTTTATGCGAAGGCTGTTGAGAACTACGGTGATGCTGGAGAATGCCATCGCCGCAGCGGCGAGCGCCGGATGCAAATCCCGGATGATTGACGGGAGAAATGTTATCTTGTGCAACATTCCAACAGCCACCGGAATCAACAAGATATTATAGAAAAACGCCCAGAACAGGTTCTGTTTGATGATGGTCATAGTTTCTCGACTAAGACGTATTGCGTTCACCACAGAGAAGAGTTCACCGTTGATTAAAGCTACACCTGCAGTTTCCAGGGCAATATCAGTGCCGCCCCCGATCGCCATCCCGACATCGGCGCGAGCTAGAGCCGGCGTGTCATTGATACCATCACCGACCATCGCCACGTACTTGCCTTCCTCGCGTAAATGGATTACTTCCACATCCTTCTGATCTGGCAGAACATTGGCAATCACCCGAGCGATGCCGATTCGATGTGCGATCTCTTGAGCAACTTTCTGATTATCGCCGGTCAGCATCATCGGTTCAATATTCATTTTACGGATTTCTTCGATCACTTCAGGGGCATTTTCTTTGATTTGATCGGCGATTGCCAACAAACCGATCCAGCGTCCCTCGGTTTCCGCAGCGATCACCGTTTTACCCTCTGCCAGCAATCTCTCGAGTTGTTGTTTCTGATCGTCCGATGGAGAAGAGAGCAGCCACTGGGGTTTCCCGACTCGTATAGACTTTCCATTAACCACAGCTTCGACTCCGAATCCAGACTGAGCTTTGAACGATGAAGGTGTAGTGAACTGCAGGTTTAACTTCCGGGCGTGATCGACAATCGCTTTGGCGAGGGGATGTTCGGAACCGGATTCCGCCGCAGCGCAGAGCATTAAAAAATGGTTTGTATCCTCACTGACAGCGGGAAAAATATCGGTGACCTGGGGATGTCCCAAGGTGATGGTGCCGGTTTTATCGAAGATAATGGTGTCAATTCGTCCAGTGGTCTCCAACGTTTCGGCGTCTTTGAAGAGCACGCCTTGAGTCGCCCCACGTCCCATAGCGACCATGATCGCGGTCGGAGTTGCTAGTCCCAAAGCGCAGGGACAGGCGATCACCAGAACCGCTGTCATGCGTATCAACGCCGGAGTGAATGAGCCTCCCAATGTCCACCAGAGAATGAAAGTCGTCACCGCAATCAAAACAATCACGGGTACAAACACCGCAGATACTTGATCCGCCAGACGCTGGATTGGCGCTTTACTCCCTTGCGCCTGGCGCACCAGACGGATGATCTGCGCCAATTTTGTACCCGCCCCGACTCGAGTCGCACGTACTCGCAATAATCCCTGATGATTCACTGTGGCATCGTATATCGAATCGCCCTCTGCTTTTTCCACTGGGATGGATTCCCCAGTCAACATGCTCTCATCGACTGTGGATTGCCCTTGTACAATTATGCCATCGACGGGGATTTTTTCACCAGGACGCACCAAGAGAAGATCATCTATACGCACTTGGTCAGTAGGGATGGTTCGCTCATTGCCTGATTCATCCAGAACATGCGCGAGGGTTGGGGATAAATCCATCAATTTCTGCATCGCGGAGGAGGTTTTTCGTTTGGCGCGGGCTTCGAGCATTTTTCCCAGACGGATCAAGGTGATAATAAGAGCGGAGGTCTCGAAATAGACGTGCCCGCCGCCACCGGTGAGAAGGATCGCCAGGGAATAGAAATATGCGGTCGAGGATCCGAGCGCGATTAGCACATCCATGTTAGCGCTGCGATTCCGCAGGCTTCGATAACCTCCGAGATAGTAGCTTCCGCCGGTATAGAACTGCACTGGAGTCGCCAGAAGAAACAGAAGGTAGTTGAAGATGGTCTGATGCGACCAGTCGCCGAGGAAACCGAAATCACGCGACATGCTTAAGAGAAACAAGGGTAGAGTAAATCCGACACCGACCCAAAACGTTTGCTGCTGTTTGTGAAGTTCCGCTTTTCGTGCGGTTGCTTCTGTATCTTCAATGGTTTCTTTCAGGGAAGGGAGAACCAGTGTATATCCAGCTTTTGCGACTGCTTCCGCCATAAGATGTTCATCGGTCAAGGAGGCATCGAAGGAAATGCGCACTGTTTCATTGGCGAGGTTGACATTTGCCTCGATTACTCCAGGAGTATTGCCAAGCAGAGCGCGCTCCACTGCACGGGCGCAGTTGGCACAGTGCATTCCAATTACTGGAAATTCTATTGTTTTTTTATTCATCTGATGTTTCGCTGCTTATTAAATCCTTTCACCGCAGAGACACCCAAACACTAAGGTTTTTCTTTGTGTTTTTGTTGTGAAATTGTTTCATGTCTTAGTGGTGAAATTGTTTCGTGCTTTGGCGTCTTGATGCCTTGGTGATGAGATTTTATAATTTTTCTCTCCCACTCCCTTGCTTGATGAATTTTTATTAATTATTATTCTTTGACCTTTAACCCCGCCCGGTGAGTCGGGGAAGGAACGCTTTGGAACGTTGGATTATTGCCGCTTCGATTAAAGAACCATAATTATTCAAGCATCGCGTGTCCTCATTCGCCGTCGATGCTTTTTTTATAGGTAAAATAAGGAACCTAAATGGAAAAAGTGAAAGCCAGGATCATGGATGCGATGGATATCCGTCGCTCGATCACCCGCTTGGCGCATGAGATTGTCGAGCGGAATCATGGAAT
>CAZCRQ010000319.1:0-3374 GCA_964501095.1 uncultured bacterium
GCCTATCACAACCTGGCGCTCTTAAAGGTGGAAATGGAACAATTGGATGAAGCCTTGACCAATATCGAACATGCCCTGGAATTGAATCGCAATTTCTATGATGCTCAATTGACGCTCGCCGAAATCTATCTTGTCCAGGACAATCCCGACTCCGCACTGAAAGTCTTGAATCGCACCATCAAGGACAATCCTAATGAAGCCCCGGCTTATTTCTTGTTGGGAAATGCCTATCACCTGATGCAAGATGAGGAGGGGATGCGGACTGCTTACGGACGTTACCTGGAATTGGCGCCGCAGAATGATCCCTCGCGTGAAACGGTCAAGGTTTATATGACCGGTGCGACCGGCAATTAACTGGGAGTCAGCGTTATTGAAAACAAACAGATTGACACCGCATCCTCTCATTCGATATATCGGTTCAACACCTCGTCGATGGTTTTTTGCTGTTCTTGAAGAACATTCTTCTGTCTTTTCGCGAAGGCGCGCCTGATGATATCTGTCAGCTCTTCGCTATCCGGAGGTTTGACAACATATTCAAAAGCGCCTTTTTTCATCCCCTGCAGAGCTGTCTCCACCTGGGGATGACCGGTGAGCAGTACCACTTCAAGCATCGGCATCTCTTTCTTTATTAAAGAGAGAATCTCGATGCCGTCCAAACCGGGCAATTTCACATCCAGGACAACAACGTCGATGGGATTTTCACGCAACAGGGAGAGAACCTCATCCCCTTTGCTGGTGGTGATCACTCTCATGTTCCGTCGCTGCAAGACCTTCTGCAAGGAATCGAGCAACTCAACCTCATCATCGACAATAAGCACCTGAATTGGAAGCGTTTCACTTATTCCAGGCTGAACGGTTTCTCCCGTTTTCCATTCGATTTGGTGTTTTTCAACAGCTCTTTGCAGTTTCCCGACCAAGTCATCGATGTCGCAAGGCTTCGCAATATAATCTACAACCCCCTCCTTAACGGATTGAAATGCCTGCGATATTGTCCCGTGTCCGGTCAGGATGATCACCGGCAAATTGGGATACTCTCTTTTTACGGACTGGAAGACTTCTATCCCATCCATATCAGGCATCTTCACATCGAGCAGGAGCACATCAAAAGACTTTTTTTGCAGGATTTCCAGCGCCTTTATCCCGGAAAGCGCCGTAGTCACCTCGATGTTTCTTCTTTCCAAGGCGGGCGCGGTGGAGGCAAGAAACTCCTCCTCATCGTCCACCATCAGCAGCCTGATTTTATACTGCTCGTTTTTCATTCCCAGCCTCCAATTTTATGTCATTTGCCGGTTTTCCGGAATCGGGAGACGGATACGCATTGTCGTCCCCTTGCCGGATTCGCTCTCCGCTTCTATGTCTCCGCCCCAGGAACGGATGATGCCGTAACATATCGATAGTCCTAATCCGGTTCCTTCCCCGGGAGGTTTTGTCGTAAAGAACGGTTCAAAGATGTGTTCGAGATGGTCAGGAGAAATGCCGGAACCGTTATCACGGACTTCCACTTGCAGCTTCCCGTTTTGAACGCCTGCGGTGATGTGAATCTGTCCCCCGCGAGGAAGTGCATGGAAGGAGTTGTTGATCAGGTTGACCATGATCTGCTCAAATTCCACCCCATCGATCATGACCTGGGGTAGGTGATGATTGATTGACAATGTGATCCCGATATTGCGCACCTCTGCCTGACGCTGCATCATGGCAATCACTTCCTGCAAACGGGGAGAAACATCCACTGCTTCCCGTGAAGCTTCACGTTTACGTCCGAATTGAAGCATCTTAGCGGTAATACCGGCGCAGCGCTTTATTTGCCGTTGGCAGCGATCCACTGCTTTTGTCAGCTCCTCACGCTCTTCATCGTTTATCTTCAAATCAGCGGTCAGGTCGGAGATGTTGGTCTGTTCCGCGCTGAGGATCGCCAGGGGATTGTTGATCTCATGCGCCAAACCGGTCGCCAGCTCGCCGATCGAGGCGAGTTTGGCGGAACGGAGAAAAGCAGTGAAGATCTCCTCGCGCTGTTTATTTGCCTTGTCTATCCTACTCGTCAGATAGCCGGTGGCGATCATTATCGTAACCACGGCAAGGACAATGCCCACCAAGGCAACCGATGCCCCCCGGGTTATCGCACGGGTGACCGGTGCGCGTATTTCCTCTGCATCCTGGAGCACCGCCAACATCCAACGGTTCTCGTTCAGCCAGGTTGTCGCCAGAATCTTCTCCTTACCACCAAGTTTCAACCGTCGATCCAACACCCCATCGTGTGGTTCAATCATCGGCAGCGGCGCTTTCTCCAGCATCGCCCCCACCTTCGGCGTCGTCTGATAAATACCCTCACCATTGATAATAAAGGCATCGCCGCTCTTTCCATAATCACCACGGCTGACTATGGAATCGAAGTGCTTGCTGTTGATCGTGCCGCGTAATATCCAAAAAGTTTGATCCACATCGATCTTCACAGCAATGATACAATGCGGTTCGTTGCGATAGCCCAGAAAGACATCGCTGATATAAAAAGCCTGTTTCCTCACGATCCTGAACCATTCCGTATTCGCATAATTCTTATCCAGCAAATCATAAGGACCGACATACGCCAGATGACTGCCCTCAGCTCCAATCACCCCCAGATCGATGAATCCGCCATCGGGATTGCTTTGCTGACTGATGAACAATATGTTCAATTGCGCCTGGTCGCTCAACTGGCTCAAGGGATATGAAGAGGCGATGAATTGTAAAAGATGAAGATGCTCCTCAAGGTAGGACTCGATCTCTCGCGCATGGCTTAAAACCACCACCCGCTGAAGTTCCGATGCCTTTTGTTCCAGGAGACGTCCGAACACCACCCACGCCCCGAATCCCATGAGAAATATGGGGAGCAAAGAAACAATCAGCAGAATTGAAGTGATCTGCCAACGCAACGCCGATTGGTGCGCGGGATGGGTCGATTTCTTCTCTTTTATCATCAAATTATACTTTATTCGCAGCGAGAACCTCTTCTTGTAACATCCGATAAATATCTACAGCTATCTCTTCTGGTGATTTTTTTGCTGTCTTGACGACCATTTCCGGATTCAGGGGCGGCTCATACGGATCATCCACACCGGTAAATCCTTTCAACTCCCCGCGTCTCGCCTTTTGATACAATCCCTTCGGATCCCGCAGCTCACAAATGTCGACTGGCGTGTCGATGTAAATCTCGAAGAAAGGCATTCCAGCATCTTTATGAATCTGACGCGCCTGATCCCGGTCTTTCCGATAGGGTGAGATGAAACTGGTAATGGTGACTACTCCGGCATCGGCAAACAGCTTCGCCACCTCGCCGATACGACGAATGTTCTCCTCTCGATCTTCCGCCGAGAAGCCCAGGTTTTTGTTTAATCCAT
>CAZCRQ010000320.1:0-3350 GCA_964501095.1 uncultured bacterium
CTGATATGATGGTTGGTCAGAACGGTCAAACGATCAGCGTCATCAGCAATCTTAAAGTCGGCCCCGACGACGCTGTAGGTAAAATCGATTCCGGAGGAGACGATGTTACTCCCCAGAATCTGAAGATCGGCACCACCATGGGGACCGGCAATGTGATCATGAGCCGCTCCGGGCAAACAGTCGATCTTAATGGTCAAGGACGTCTTAACAGCAACGGTATGGTGCTTAACGACGCCGCCAGTCTCACTGCCGGTACGGCATCGGTTTCGTCGTCAATTCGGTCGGTCACGGCAACGGACCTTCCATTGACTTCTACATCAACGGCGTCATGGTTCGCTATTGCGACGTTACCGGCTGGTTCTAAAGCACGCTTCGGTGTGTGAAACTCGATAGCGCGAGTTGGCTTCACGCTTAATCTACTTCCGATGCGCCGTTATCTCCGCAACGGCGTCTTGACTATCTGATTCTCAAGTCTAACCCCCATTGCCCTAAATGGGAAACGTTTCGTTTCAA
The DNA here is from genome assembly GCA_964501095.1 of uncultured bacterium. GTDB lineage: Bacteria > Electryoneota > Electryoneia > Electryoneales > Electryoneaceae > CAZCRQ01. The sequence continues at coordinate 514 of CAZCRQ010000320.1, forward strand.
GTTCAGCATCACAACCCCTAACCAACCAAAGCCCGGAGACTTCAATGATTGTTGATGATGAGGTTTCCGGGCTTTTATTTCCAGGCAATTGTCTTTAAGGTGCGACTGGATTCCAGCTTCCGCTGGAATATTGCTCCTGCGTCGTATTCTTAATTCTTAATTCTTAATTCATCATTTCCGTCACCATTCCGTCACCCCCTATCTCCTTCCCCCACCACGATATACGCGTATTCTGTGACGATGTGACGATTTTTAATGCCCCCCCTCGCCGCCCAGAGCCTTCAGCAGTTTCTTCACCTGGTCGCACACGTCCGCCACCACCGCGTTTCCGCTCCGCTGCGGCGTATTGGTCGCCCGGACCGTGAAACGAAGCACTTGGTGCACCCCAACGGCTTTGGTGGCGAAGGTGCCGCCTTCGCAACCCACTTCCTCCAGCCGCGAAAGCCCGAAATCCTGTCAATCGTGAACCGTTGCCCCGACGCGCCGAATTCGACGGAGTTGAAGATTTCCCCGGAGCGATTTCCGCCGATATTTCTTTGATATTTTCCATTTTTTTAATGGATTAAAGCTTTCGATTTGATTTTCTTATGCTTATCATACTCTCAAAATGGCAGGCTGGAAACCAGAGGAAGGAAAGGAAACCGGGGATGAAGGCTTGAAGATTAAACTAACAACCGCGGCGCGGCTCGCGCTGGGGATGCTGCTGTCCCTCGCGGCGGGGCTGAAGGCCGCAACCGAGATCGCCGGTCCGGTGTCGGGGGAGTGGACCCGCGGAAGTTCTCGCCTCGCCCTCGGCTGGAGTCGTTGAGATGCTAAGACCCAACTTCGCACTCGTCGTTGCGCTTTGCCTGGGGTTGTCCGTGTTGGCGTTCGGCCAGGTCGATACCGCCTGGGTCAAGTCTTACGACTGCCCTTCCTTCGACTACATCTACGATCACATCCAAACCGAGGATGGCGGGTTTGCCTTTACAGGTTCGAGGTGGGCTGGAATCGTCGGAGGGCCGAATGGCTCCCAGTTTGCCTGGTTGTGCAGGACTGATGAAAACGGCGACACCCTCTGGAACCGTTGTTTTCAAACACCTTTCTTCAGTTGTGGAATGACATTGTTTCAGACCGAAGACAGCGGATTTTTAATTTTCGGCTATGAAGCAACACTTGACCAGCGTAGAAACGTATCCGATGTCATGATAATCCGCACCACCGAAAGTGGGGATAGTCTCTGGTCTCGGTACTACCGTTGGCCAGAGATGGAAACAGTAACTAAAGCGATTTGCACCCGCGATGGCAGCTATGCAGTCGCAGGTTTTACCTCTTCTATTGGTAATGGTGTTTACGATTTCTTTCTGTTGAAACTTGATGAAAACTGCGACAGTCTTTGGCTTCGCACTTTTGGTGGTACAGGCCCGGACAAATGCTATGATGTTATTGAAAACTCGGATGGGGGCTATTTATTAGTAGGCAGCACCACCTCAATCATCAACGCTCCGACTTCCTACCTGGCGGTTTTAACCGATGATAATGGAGATAGCCTCACCTCATTTACTGCCTACTACGACCACTGGAGTTTTTGTTGTGCGCGTGTAATCGAGGAGACCAAAGATAAACGTTTCATTCTTTCAGGCTCTATGAACAGATCAGAGCAATATTACAATTCGATGATCTGGTCGATATGTCTTAATTCTGATTTGGAATCTTTATGGCAAAGAGTGGACGGGAATGATGATGATGGTTGCCTTAACTATGTGCATAGCTCATGCCTGTCATCTGATGGTTCAGTTGTTCTGACCGGTCCTTTTGAGCTTCATACAAACGGTTCTTATTATCTGATCAGACTGACGCCTGATGGTAATAGTTCCTATATTTTAAATGATGGCTGGTGGGAAAGTACTTTTACTTTCTCCTTATTACAAACTCGCTTGGGTGAGTACAGCATTGCAGGTAATTTCGATCGATATGAAGATAGCCAAGGATTTATGCTGTTGACCACACCGGATCCCAATTGGCAGGATGTTGTCGAATTTGACACATCAAAGCAAGAGGTTTCGCTCGCGGTTTTCCCAAACCCTTTCAACAGTCAGGCAACATTCATGCTGGATGGCTGGCAGACCAGCCAATCCCTTAGCATTGAGTTGTTTGATATCTGCGGGCGACGAGTCTGGATATCACCGATCCAGACCGCGTCACCGCTTACTTGGATTCCGGCTGATTTATCAGCGGGCTTTTACATCGCCACTGTGCAACTTGGAAATACACGGTTGGAGAAGCGTTTGCTTCTTTTAAAGTAACCACAAAACACAATTTGAGGAGTTCCACCATTTTCCGTCACTGCTGTCCAAAATAAATTTCCAACACCTATCCAATCCCTATTTATCAGGGGTTTAGGACAGGTTTTTCTCCCACTTGAAAATGAGGTTGATTCAAGGACGCATTCTGCTGTCCAAGATAAAACCAACTTACTAAGGTCTTAAAACCTTTGAAATAGCGCGATTTTGGCCTTTTAGGTTTAAAATCTCTGTTCAGTTAGAATTTTCGAAATCTTATTTTGGACAGGTGTGTTTTTGGATATGAATCTACGCTTGAGGAGCGTCGAAACGTCTCCGACGTCATGATAATCAGAACTAATGGGTTCCTCGCTATTTAGCGTGGGTAATCGAGAATGCTGGTCACTCCTCACTGTCATTCCCGCGAAAGCGGGGATCCAGATTAAGAGTTTATAATTATAGTACTTAAGAACTTCATTTCTAAATTACCGTTTTCCCGGGAATGATAATGGAAAGTGTCTATAATATTAGCTTATGGGCTCGTTTGCGAAGACAAACGCCACGGCATTAAGCTCT
>CAZCRQ010000321.1:0-3346 GCA_964501095.1 uncultured bacterium
CCTCTGGTTACCCCGGTCGGTTATTGGGCTTCCAACGGGCAGTCCCAGATTGCTCCTGATCAGACCGAATGTTTTCCCGGATTCGTGGTGCGTCAACTTGAAACTGGCGGACGGATCGCCTGGTTAGGGGAAAATGTCGAGGGAATACTGGGAGATGAATATAATCAACCTATCTCGGCTGTGCTTTTCAATGAGCTTTTCGATTGGTTGAGCGGTATGCCGTTGGTGGCGGTCGAAGTACCCCAGAATCAGGCTGCCATACTCCAGGGGAACCTTGAGGATCGATTTGATTTAGAAGTCCGCGATTGGTTCAGAAAACGAGAGGCGCTGAAAATGTCGACTAAATATGTTGATCACATAATTCGAATAAGTCTGAAGAATCACTCGGATACGACTATGACTGACCTGGTGATCAGAGTTGTTCCCCCAGGCGGCGTCAGTGTGAATGAAATCGCCCCAAGAAAAGTCTCGAAAAGCTGCACTTATGATGTCACTGACAATTCATTTGTCGTTCAACTGCCTAAATTAAAAGCAAGAGAAACATTCGAGGCGGAATTGATCGAAGGAGGCGCTGGAGCATTAAGTTCTCAGAAGAAACAGGTTCTGATGGTGGTTATCAAGATAGCCGTTCTTATTACTGGACTATTCTTACTTTGGATACTCTATTATTTTATATATGCGAAAAGGAAATATGTCACCGCGGCGGGGTATAATTCCCTGACTTTCCCGGATGAAACCATCGCCCATATACATGGAAAAAATATGCCGCCAACAGACGGGAATGACTCTACCCGCGACAGTTCTCCTCCACGGGGGGAAGAATACCAGACAACAGGAGAGCTGTTCGCGAAAACATCAATTGATAAATTCTCCCCTAAAACCGAGCAAACCAGACATTCATCAGAACAGAGAGACAAGAAAAGTAAGGATTGGATTTGACAAGAAGGTAACGGCGGGAGTGCTAATTTGGTTGACGATTTGGAAAAAACACAGGCAAAATATGAAAAACCGAAGCGTAAATCCTTCACCAAGCGAACCGGTTATTTCATGTTCCAGATAATCTTCGGCGTGTTGCTTTTGGGTGGAGCCGGATGGTGGGGTTACACCCAGGTGATGAAATTCGTTTTCGGGAGATATGACATTTTGGGGATGAAGGAATCTGTCTCGGGTATTTTCGGCACCGCGGAAGTTCTCCTTCTCGATCCGGTGCGAACTGAAGAGTTTTTACGTCATGATGAAGGTGACACTACTTGGCCCTACCGTAATCGCCAAGACCAATGGAAACTTGCCGATACTCTCTGGTATGCTGAAGGAAAAAAGAGACCACAAAAACTCGAATTTGAGGCTTGGAGACTGATCGGCGGTCCTGATGCCTCCGCAGTTACAATGCGAAGTTATTGGGAGCAAACACTTCTTAAAGACAAAATTAGTTACAAGATTATCCAGGAACCGGAATTGACCAAGATCCCGCCTGGCTATGAAATTCTTATTGTACCGGGCGCTTTACTCCTCTCGAAAGAGGAGAAAAAGGGAATAAAGGATTTTGTTTCGGATGGAGGGAATCTGTTGGCGACCTGGCTGGTCGGCGTCCGTGATGAAAAAGGTGATTGGGTAGGTTACGAATTTCTCGCCCATCTCCTGGGAGGCTCGGTTTCCCAATCGGTGGATGATGTCGCCGGAGGAAGCAGTGTCGTTCTGCGCGGCAATAGTCCGATCACGGCGATGATTCCTCCCGGTACACATCTGGATTTGTATACTTATAACGGTTATTTAACCTTCAATCTGTTTGAACCGCGCTCGACAAGCGATGGTTTCTGGTTCAAACCCTATTGGCGCTCCCCAGCGGGACAAGGGAGCGGGAGTGACTGTCTGATAGCGCACGGAACCTATGTAAAAGGAAAATATGTGTGGTTTGGTTTCACTCCGGAAACCGTCCAAGGTGTGAAAGATAATCAGACTATTTTGTTTAACATTGTCGAGAATTGCTATGATTGGCTTCAGGGAAAGCCGATCCTGAATGCACGGGTATGGCCCCTCGGATTTCAGGCAGGTGGCAGTATCCTCATTGATGCTAAAGGCAACTACAATTCAATTGAGCATATTGTGCAAAAATTGACAGATGATAAAATTGGTGCGGATTATATCATTGACCAGAAATATGATCCTAAAGGGATTAATTTGAAAGATTTCAAATTAGGTGATGTTGTGGTTTCCCTCCAGAATGCCGATCAGATGGATGAATCGACATTTGATAACTATCTCATGAAAATAACTAATGAGACAAAGAAAATAGTCGGAAAATCAGCCATAGGCTATTTTCCGTTTAATTGGAACTATTCCCTGAAGTTGATCGATGCCCTGGCAGCTTACGGGGTCCGCTATGTCTTTACAGATATCACTCCACGCTACTATGGTCCTGAGATCAAGATGGCGATTCGTGGTGGATGGTGGTTGATTTCGCGACGGGTTCCGATCGGCTCTTGTCCCAAAGCTCAACTCAGCCTTCAAGAGTGGAATATGGTAAAGGGAATTCGTGGTGAGGATCGCTTGCTGAAGGCGATGATTGGGGATCTGAAAAGAATACGTACTGCCGGGGGGATGTACTTGGGAATTCTCGACCCAGAGATCCTCGAACGGGAAAAGGCGGAAGAGCTTCCGCTCAAACTGGCGACAGCAATGGATTCCAGCAATGTCTGGAGAGCTTCCACTGCAAAAATTATTGAACGCTATGGTGGGTGGACTGGACTGAGGGTCGCTTGCCAACAGGTCACCGACACTCGATTGATGCTGAGTCTTTCTAATGTCGGAAAGATTCCGCTTCGTGAGGTTATCTATGATCTTTATTTGACTGATGATTTCTCCGATGTCGCTTTCAGACCACAGAAGATTGGTGTTAATGCGACAAAACTACTTTGGAATCAAAAAGATGGAATATGCACATTTGTTTTGACTGAAATCGGTCCACGAGACAACCTTTCAATCATTGTCGATTTGACACTTGCCCAGGATTACTATCCTGAATCTGATACAACTGGGCAAGTCGCGCTGATGAAGAAATAACTGTTGGATTTATATAAAAATTCGTTAATGTTTATTTTAACGCCATTCAAAGTAGTTATCTGAAAAGAAGAAATTTAGAATATGGTAACATCCCTATGAAGGCGGGAATCTAGTTATCTCATTATGTTAGAATATGTATGGGATTTACTAAAAAATGTGTGAATTTCCAAATTATCGTTTATCTGGGAGGCACGCAAAAACAGGAAGTTTCTTCCTGATCGCCAGGCTGCTTCTCTTTTCTCTATTCGCCGTCTCCTGCGAAACCCGTAGTACCTCCCCATTTACC
>CAZCRQ010000322.1:0-3268 GCA_964501095.1 uncultured bacterium
TGCCCAGTCCGGCGGCGAATAATAAAATCCGACCTTGAGACCGTACTTATGGCAAGCATCGACATAAGGTCGCAGGAGGTCCCGGCCATTCATGTACTGCTTGGTGCTCATGTCCCCATAGTTGCTCGGCCAGAGGGCATAACCGTCATGGTGTTTGGTGGTGATAACCGCATAGGTCATCCCTGCCTTGGCAGCGGCTTCCATCCACTTGTCAGGGTCATAGTTTTTCGGATTGAACTTCTTCAGGAGGGTGTAGTAACCCTTTCCCCAGTACTCCTGCCTGTCCGAACCATAGGGGTAGCCTTCGTGTACCAAACCGCAATAAATTTCCCCTCGATTCATATTAAACGGAATTTCAATTTATTCCTCCTCGAAGAATCACTTTACACTATTTTAACGTTTCATTTTACTATAGGAAGTGAAATCGCTTTACACTTTAACATAATAAAAACGTCCAATTCTATCAATGAAGACTTTACACATTCCAATAAAAAAGGCAGGAAAATCCTGCCTAATTGAATGATTTGAAACTACCTATTCAACCTTCTCGCATCGAAACACACCTTTGATCCGCTGAGCCAGGAATCTGCCCGCCGATGGTGCATTGATCAGTTCCTGGTACACCGTTTCTGGCATATCGAAATACTGATAAATCGTTCCTCCGTGGAACATTACCTCCAGCGTCTGTGTCTCCGCATCGTAGCCCACTTCAGCCACATTGCTCGATACCACCTCATGCCTGTCCATACTAGTCCCTTTCTATTTCTTTGTCTTGCTCACTCTGTCAGCGACCCCATAAAATCCCAGTGCCGCTCCGCATCCGGTGAGAAATGTCCCCAGCACATGAGTCGTAAAAACAAAAGCTCCGACTGTGAAGACAACCGGAGCTCCCGGAAATGCCAGCAGCGTCGTGCCCGTTATTGTAGCGATCGCGGCGATGTTCGTCTTTTTACGCCACCACGGCCTGTTGTCTGTCGTTAGGTCCGCCATGCCGATATAATATCCTTGCCTTCGGCCATGATGTTTTTGAGTTCATCTTTTGTAATTTGCTTATCGTCCAACGCATTGCTCAATACAGTCAGGAATTGCCCTGTTTCACGAATCATTGCGTTGATACGTCTGTACCAGATCGATCCACCGACCGCGCCGATCGCCAGTATCCCGGTGAGGATATAGGCAATCGCCTGCCAGGTGAACCATTCCTTGACTGTCTGGAACACCCCTGCCTCGGCTGTGACAGCCATCAGGACCAGGCAGATCAGAATAAAAACGAACAATGACAAGTACTTCATGCTAGCCTCCGATCGTTAAAAATGTTGCCGCCAGCGTCAATCGGACGATATGAGCCATCAGCACACAAACACCATACAGATCAAAACTGAATAGGTCGAAAAACACAATATGCTCGGATTTCCCGATAAACGTCCTGTACCTCGAATAGGCAATCCCGATTTCTTTCATTTCCCAGCCCAGGATGAACATCCCTGCCAGGATCAGGATCGATGGCCTGTATCCGAATATCAGCCCGCCGATCGCAATCGCGCCGAGCCATGCAGCGCCATCGATGAGATGATACCATCTGAACCACACATGTGACCGCGCTCCGGCATTCCATGTATCTACCCAGCCGCGCCTGTAGTTTCTGTCACTTTTCTGGATCATCGTCATGCCCTCGCTGATCCCCCATAGGAATCCCGAGATAATAACTGTTATTGCGATCAAAATCATATATCACGCTCCGGATGAATGATCCCTATGATGTCAGATTCGATCAATTGTACCCGGAATGTGTTCAGGTTGAATTTTGTTCCTGGGCATGTTTTTTGTTTGTTGAATTCGCGATGCCCATAGACGTCACGATTTGTCAGGTTGAAAATAGTCATCAGCCATCTGACCAGTTTGATCCCCTTGTCCCATTGTTTGGCAGGCACCGCCTCAGTATCGAATGCTCCTACAAAACAAATACCTATCGAGTCGGCGTTATGCCCTTCGCAGTGAGCTCCCGGTTCTGTGAGCAACCTGCCCAATAGTATCTCATAATAACTACCCACCAGCTCGATGCCGAAATGATAGCCGATGTCTTTCCACCCTATTGTGTTTGTGTGGTATGTCCGGATAGCTCCCCAGGACACCGTGCCGCTGTCCTTCGTGTCCGAGCAGTGGAGTATTATTTTAGTTGGTTTCATCATTTATCCAGTATGAATTGTTTTATATCGTCTCGAATCTCATTGACACCTGTCCAGATTTCGTCCTGCCCTTTTTCAAGACGTTTTATGCCGTCATGAAGAGAGTTTATTTCGACAATCAAACCTGAATGGGCAGGGCATTTTTTAGGATCGGGAATTGATGTGTCGTTTGAATGTTTTGGAACGAATTTCAGTATCGCGGCGATAATCGTTCCGAACCCGCCGCCAGCCATAACTGATATAGCCACCCACGCTCCCTCTGTCATGGTTCTTTTCCTCTTATTTCGGTTGTTCAGGCCATTTCAGTGCTGCGGCGTCGAATTCCATCTGAGCAGGCATATCTCTCAGCGCCTCCCAGTATGCCAGCCATTCCTCCCAGTTCTCGTTGTCATTAATGCCCTGATCGATGCGGTCCTGGTGACGTTCTCGTGCCCATGCGGTTTGAGTGAACAGGGCATCGCGTTGCCGATTAAAATCTGGACGATAACGAGCATTCAGGTCGTCAACTGTGGGTCTGCGGAATTTGCCATTCTCGTATATGTCCCCATCCCGAACATCGGCATCCAGTGCAATTTCAACCGCATACGACGGCAGAATTTTATAATCATCCGCCAGTTCAGCAGGCAGAACATAACGAACTATTCCACCAATATTGCTTTTCTCTATTTCTGCGTATCTCATTAGTCACTCCTTTTACAGAATATAATAATTATACCTGACCCGCCGGCGCCCCCATTTGAAGCATCTTTCCCGGCGCCACCACCACCGCCACCCGTATTTGCCGCTGCTGCAAATCCATCCTGCGCATAATATCCTCCGGCACCGCCGGTTCCATAACTTGCGCCACCACCACCGCCACCATTTTTATTGTTAGTTGTCGCGCCACCAAGTCCACCAGCGGCAAGCGCAGGGCCGCCGTTCCCACCAGGAGTTGCGACATTATTAGTTCCCGTAGCACCCCCGCCACCGCCACCTATTGATAAACAATAATCAATAAGCAATGCGGTTGAATTGTAAGGATGTTTTACAGAGCCACGACCACCGGGACCTCCCGGCGTTGCAACCGCCCCTCTCGCTCCTCC
>CAZCRQ010000323.1:0-3237 GCA_964501095.1 uncultured bacterium
AAGCGGGCAAAAGTCACGCGATTTTTGAATAAAAAGAATAAATGTCGTCGAATCGAAGCAAATGCTATCAAAAATCTACATCAAGTATATCCCAGAGATAAGCCAGATCATGTTGTTCAGATGGCATGGATTACCTCGCGATTGGCGAGAATCTCTCTTCGGCGATATGGATTACGGAGCCCTTCCTTTGTATTTTAATCCAATTGAACTTGTGGATTCATTATGGTGCCATCGAATCTTACTGAATTATTTTTCTATTGCAACAATATCGATGTCGTAATAAACATATAAATCGCCAAACCGATCACATCGTTGGTTACGGTAATAAATGGTCCGCAAGCGTGGGCAGGATCCTGCTTGGTCTTTTTTAAAAGAATAGGGGTCAAGGAGCCGGTGATTGCTGCGATTATCACCACGCAGATCATCGACGCCCCAACCGCAATGGATATTCTCACTTCCTGTTTCCAGAAAAATATCACTATTCCGAGAGCCAGGGCGATTATTGTTCCATTCAATGTCCCGACAAGCACTTCCCTGAGCACGCGGCGAAAAGTATGATGCAAGGGAATCTCACCGGAAGCCAATCCACGGATCACAATCGTGGATGATTGAATGCCGACATTTCCGGCAACGGCAATGATGATCGGGATGAAAAAGGCGATAATAATCAAATTCGCCAGCGTCATCTCATATCTCGCGATCAGAAACACATTCATCAGCTCCCCGACAAACGAGACAAGCAGCCAGGGTAGACGCAAACTGCTGGCTTTAAGGATATTGCGTTCACCAACCTCTTCTTCCCCAGTACCGCCCAAATACCCGATATCTTCTTGGGCTTCATCCTGGATTACATCGACAATATCATCGATGGTGATACGTCCGACCAGTTGACCTTTGTCATTAACCACCGGCGCGCTGATCAAGTCATAACGCTGGAATCGCTGGGCGACTTCTTCCTGGTCTAAGCCGCTCGGAATGGTGATTAGATCCTTGTATTTCAGCTCATGAACCGGTCGATTGCGATCCGCCAGGAGAAGATCGAGGATCGTGACGCCGCCGAGCAGCCGAAGATCGTCATCGACCATGTAGACATAATGGATATCGTCAATTCCAACTTTTTCTCGTGCATAACGGACAGCTTTGATGGCTTCGTTGACTGAAGCGTGATCAGGAACGGTGACCATTTCGAGGGACATCAAACCGCCGGCACTCTCCTCATCATAGCCGAGCAGATGCTCCACCTCTTTACGGTCTTCATCCGCGGTGCTCTCGAGAACCCTGGAGCGAACTGGTTCATCGAGCAATGCCGCCACATCCGCCGCATCATCGGAATCAAGGTTTTCCAAAATATCCCCGATCTCCTCCTCGCTCATCCGCTCCAGCAGGTCTTCCTGGTCACTCTCTTCGAGTTCAATCAGAACTTCATGCTGAATTTCACGCGGCACCAGATCAAAGACGATATTCTTTTTTAACGCTCCAAATCCACTCATTAAATCGGCAATTTCCGCTGGATGCAACGTCTTTAGCGTTTCACGGATTTCATCGAATTTTTCATCGGCGATCTGATCTTCGATAATCCGATGAAGACTGTCAATCGAGGGGCGATCCTGGAGAGTTGAACTCTTGTCTTTATAATCTGGTTTATAATCTTCGGATTCCATTGTCATCCTGTTGGTTTTCATTCTTTGGAATCAACTTTTCCGCCAGTGCCGCAAATTCCTCAGCACTGACAGTCTGCGGTCGACGCGACCAGTCAAAGTCCAGAGCTTTCCAATCGCCAAGACATATAATCCCTGGCAGACTATTGCGAAGCATCTTCCTGCGTTTGGCAAATGCGCCTTTCACTAAACGTTTCAACGTCAGCCAATCCGGCAAGGGATAACGCGGGGCGGCGGAAAAATCCAAACGAAGAATCCCAGCATTGACTTTCGGAGAGGGTGTAAATTGCTCCTTTGGCACAACCAACGCCAGTTCCGGTTCCCCCCAGAATCGGATAAAAACTGAGAGGATGCCATACTCACTCTCGCCGGGTTGCGCCACAATCCGCTTCGCCACTTCCAACTGAACCATCAGCACCGCTCGTCTTAGAGTTCCTGGATGCTCACGCGCGTGATCAAAAAGTTTGAACAACATCGATGATGTTATATGATATGGTAAATTGCCAATCACAGAAAAGGGCTTATGATCTGTAATTGTCGCCAGGTCGGTCTGCAAAATGTCAGCGTGATGAATGCGAAAGGTCGGATAATTCTTCTGGTAAGACTCCAGATGGTGTAGGAGTCGCTGATCGATTTCCACCGCGATAACCTGAGCCTGACGTGAAAGAAGGTGATCGGTCAAAGCCCCGCACCCAGGTCCAACCTCAACTATTTGCTCTTTCGGCATGGGATTCAGAATATCGACAATCTGTTTCGCAGTTTCTGAATTGTTCAGCCAATTCTGACCTAATGCTTTTTTTGTCGGCGGCAGTCCTCCATATTTTCGGATGTAACCGATAGGTGAGGGTATAGAGCTGATTCTTTCCCCCGAGCGAAGTAATGCCCCGCTTCGCTTGGATTTTGCTTGTATTTTCGTCATTGTGGGAAGTTATCGGACTTAAACTAAGACCGCAAGAGGAGATGATCGACGCCTCAATTCCTCTCAGGTCTTGAGTTCCGGCTTTATTGTCTCGCGGTTCTCTTGACTCTTACTCGATTTGAACCATATATTTCTTCTGCTAACCAGAATATCATCATTAAAGTAGGTGCACACCGCGAGCTTTCTCGATTGAACCCCTGGTTTGTTTCTTGTGCTATCAAGTTGCTGATTAGGTAATGAATCCTGCTATGTACCTTATGTATTTGAAATATCGGAGATTAGGTTTTTATCTCAAGTCGCCTGTTCGTAAGTATGTTTAATACGGCGACCTTGGCGATCCACGTTAAAATGTGTCTCTGCTCCGTTTCAACTTTTCCAGCTCTTGACAGGAGTGAGTCTTATTCATAAGATGAGCATTAGCCTTGAGAATTTCCTCGCTACTCAAGCTCATCTTTGTTCAACCTCAATAATCATGCTGGTCATTTAATATCTAAGTCATGAATTTCATGTTTTTTCTGGTAGAAAATTATTCAGGTTCCTTATTACTCCTCTACCTGCTTCATTTGATTCTGGCTCGTCCAGGTTAGGGTATATCTATTCAATCACATTCTGATTATAAACATTCACCAGATGTTGATCGTCCTAATGTAGCACGGGCGT
>CAZCRQ010000324.1:0-3236 GCA_964501095.1 uncultured bacterium
AAGCGGAGACGCCCATATACATCGTAGCAGGTGCGTCTCGCACGTGTCATGGGCGGGACGCCCATGCTACCCTCGCAAGCGGAGACGCCCATATACCTCGTAGCAGGTGCGTCTCGCACGTGTCATGGGCGGGACGCCCATGCTACCCTATTGCCTTTCCCCTTTCAGGTATTCACTTAGAATCGGAAAAATCCGTACCTTTCAGATAATGAGGATAAGAAACTGAAATGGATTACGGGTAATTATATGTCTGAGAAGTCTCGTATAAATGCTGGATATAAACCGGTATTATATATAATTCTAATTCTTCTGCTCGGTTATCAGGAGCTTTGTGCAATGTTTATAGTGGATAAGATCTCAGACCGTGTCTATGGATTCCGCCTTAATGGATTTCAAGCGTATCTGCCATATTATAGTAATAAGGAGATTGGGGAATCCAGCGAAGATGTCCATAGAGCAATCATCGCTATTCATGGGATGAAACGGAACGCTTATGATTATTATAAATCTTTGACGGACGCCGGTGTTCTGGCAGGCGAGGATACCGTCCGGCAGGTGATTTTTGTTCCTCAATTTCTCATTGAAGCGGATTTGACTCACCATGAAGTGGACTCGGAGCTGCTTTTTTGGACAAACACCGGTTGGCGTCGCGGCGACCGTTCTGAATCGACCAAGCAGCATCCACGCTCTTCGACCATCAGTTCTTTTGCCGTTCTTGACACTCTGTTACTCGATTTGGTCACAAGATACCCCAAGCTGGAGGGTATTGTCATCGCCGGTCATTCCGCCGGCGGGCAATTTGTCAATCGTTACGCCGCAGGAAGCCCGGTGATCGAAACCATCGAAAACAAATATCAAATCCCAGTTCGTTTTCTTGTCTCCAATCCTTCCTCTTATCTTTACTTCAATATGGAGCGTGTTGTACCTGGAACATTAAGCAAATTTGAAATTCCCCCGCAAGAGGTCGTACAGGAATGTCCGAAATTTAATGAATATAAATATGGCTTGGATAACTTGAACTATTACATGATTCTGGTCGGTACGGATAAAATACGTGAATATTATGGAAAACGTGAAGTGATCTATCTTCTTGGCGGAGCGGATGATGATCCTGAAGATACAACGCTAGTCACCGATTGCCCGGCGGAACTTCAAGGGAGCCAACGCTTGGAGCGCGGCAAAATTTATTTCAAATACTTGCAGCATTATTATGGCAAAAAGATAAAGAAAATACAAAAGTTGAAGATTATCCCCAACACCGCTCATGACCAATATGGCATCTTTACTTCTGACCAGAGTTTGCACTATTTATTTGCCAAAATTGACCATCAGGCTGAAATCTACCATCCGCGGATGCAAACTCCGAAAAAAGCCTGGAACTCCACTGAGGCTCAACAGAAAATCACAGGTAAGCTGGGGATGGAATTTGTTCTCATTCCTGGAGGCTTTTTCGTCATGGGATCTCCCTTGTCAGACCCAGACAGCCGTAAGGCGGAGCGTCCGCAAAGACTGGTGACAATGGAGCCATTTTACCTCATGACTACGGAAGTGACGCAAGCACAATGGTCGAAGATTATGCAGAGCAATCCTTCCCATTTCACTGGAGAAAACCGTCCCGTCGAGAAGGTATCCTGGTATGATGTGCAACGTTTCATCTGCCGGTTAAATCAGATGGATGCCCAGAGAACCTATCTCCTGCCGACAGAGGCAGAATGGGAGTATGCCTGTCGCGCCGGAAATGAAGCTCGTTTTCCCTGGGGAGATGATCTGGAGTATACATTGCTCTCTGATTATGCCTGGTATTCCAATAATAGTGTGATTTCATCAGCACATTCAACTTCGGCGGTGGGTGTCAAGAAACCGAATCCCTGGGGATTGTACGATATGCTTGGCAATGTGTGGGAGTGGTGTGCTGATCCCTTTCATAGAAACTACAAAGGCGCTCCTTCAGATGGTCGTGTGTGGAAATCGACAAATGAGTTTCTCAATCGTGTCTGCCGCGGAGGAAGTTGCTACAGTGATTCCACGTCCTGCCGTCCGGCAGCTCGTCTTAGCATCGATCCCTTCGAACGCTTGAAATACATCGGATTTCGTCTGATCTGCACCCCGCGATAGTTGGGAAAAATCGAAAGTGTAGCACGGGCGTCCCACCTACGTAGCATGGGCGTCCCGCCCATGTAGCACGGGCGTCCCGCCTATGTAGCATGGGCGTCCCACCCATGTAGCATGGGCGTCCCGCCCATGTAGCACGGGCGTCCCGCCCATGAAGGTTGAGTTCTAAACTTGAAACCAATCAAACCCATCCTCGATCTTTGCAGGCTTGGGCGACGCGGTTGATGGCGATGACATAAGCAGCGTCGCGCATATACAGCTTCTTCTTACCCGCCAACTCACTCACTGCGAGAAAGGCTGAAGTCATCTTGATATCCAGTTTTCCCAGCACTTCATCCTTCTCCCAGAAGTAATTCATATTGCTCTGCACCTGCTCGAAATAGCTGCATGTCACCCCACCGGCGTTGGCGAGGAAATCGGGGATCACAAAGATTCCACGTTCACGAATCACAGCGTCCGCCTCTGGTGTCGTTGGACCATTTGCACCTTCCGCAATCATTTTAACACGTTGGTGAATCTTACGGACAGTGTCGCCGGTAATTTGGTTCTCCAGTGCCGCCGGAATCAACAAATCCACCTCCTGCTCGATCCAGGCTTCCCCGGGTAAGACTTCATATCCGAGATCCATCGCTTTTCGCTTATCGATCCCGCCGAAACGGTCGGTGATAGTCAAAAGCTGATCGATGTCGATCCCATCTTGTTTCCGGAAAGTGTGGGAAATCTGCTCCTGTTGATCCCAACTGGAGACCGCGATCACTTTCCCGCCCATCTGGTTATAGAGACGGATGGAGTGCTGCGCGACATTGCCGAATCCTTGGACACTGGCGATGGTGTTGGAAATTCGCACTCCCATCTCCTTAAAGGCTTCGCGCACAGTGAAGATCACACCATAGCCGGTAGCTTCGGTGCGTCCTAATGAACCTCCCAATCCGACCGGTTTTCCGGTGATGAAACCGGGGTAGTGACCGCCGTGTATCTGCTCGAATTCATCGAGAATCCAGAGCATGTGCTGGGCGCTGGTCATTACATCAGGGGCAGGCACATCCGCCAACGGACCAACATTACGCGCCAGTTGACGCACCCAACCGCGGCAGATTGCTTCCTGTTCCCGCATGCTCAGGTTG
>CAZCRQ010000325.1:0-3232 GCA_964501095.1 uncultured bacterium
TATTTTCAAACTCCCGCAGGGCTTGCAGAGATCAGGCGGATGGTCGAAACAGAATTGATCGGCGAAACACCCGAAATCGGCAATGAACTCGACCTAGTCGAGATGCGAATAGCCGAGATCAAGAAGGTCATCTCAAATCTCATCGATAATCTCACCGCAGCCAATCGTGATTATGTGGATGTGCGGATCGTCGAACTGAAAAGAGAATTGGTGGTTCTGGAATCACGGAGGCTTGAACTTGAAGCCGCAGGAGCCAAACAGATGGAACTTGATCGTCTGGTTAATCAAGCGATTCAACTGGCGGCTGATTTTGAAGAAGTATACGATGAAGGAACGATGGAGGAATCGGGGTATATAAATCTTGCATTTTCTACTGTGCAAAATATGCGAAAACCGGAGCCTCTCGACTCCGGTCTTCTTTATCACCTGTAGCGGGGGCAGGATTTGAACCTGCGACCTTTGGGTTATGAGCCCAACGAGCTACCAGACTGCTCCACCCCGCGATTTAATATTTAACTTAAAGAATTTCATCGAGTGTGTCAAGGCTGCCGCTTCCGGCTCTGAGGAATCGCGTCACCAATTCTGAAAATCGGCATACGTAGTTATCGCGAAAACCATAGCATCGTAGCACATCCGCGTCGCCGTACGAGAATCTATAAAGATCACTCGCGCGGAGATGCGGAGACGCTGAGATGAAGAGACGCTAAGATGAAGAGACGCTAAGATGAAGAGACGCTAAGATGAAGAGATGCGGAGAAGAAGAGATGCTAAGAAGAAGAGACTCGGAGTTGAAAAGACACAGAGATGAAGAGAGGCAAAGATAGTAAAATCGCCAACTTTCCTGATCACTCAACTTTCTTCTTCCGGATACGGGAAATCGCCAGGTGAGAGGGTTTGGTTCCACCTCCTAACCATCTTTTGTAGCGGAAATATAACAATTGAAACGTGATAATCAATACCATCAACAGCATTATCGCCGGATAACCCCACTTCCAGTTCAGTTCCGGCATGCTCCAAGCCGATACAGAGGTGTTGAAATTCATGCCATATATGCCAACTATAAATGTTAAAGGGATGAAGAGTGTGGCGATTAGAGTGAGGACTTTCATCACTTCGTTCATTTTCGTGCTGACGAAAGCGAGGTGAAGGTCCATCAGTCCGGAAACAAATTCCCGATAAGTCTCTGTTAGATCCAGCGCCTGCACAGCATGATCGTAACAATCACGCAGAAAGAGAATCACCTCGGGGGAGATAAACTCAACTTCCTCATGTGAGAGAGTTTTCAGAGCATCGCGGAGCGGACGTAGTACTCGACGTAATGCCAGCATGTCTCGTTTTGCCGAATGAATCAGGTCGGGAGTAAGATGGTCGCGTGAATCAAGAATCTTTTCCTCGAGATTATCCAGATCATTTGCAAAACTATCGAGATAAGGAAAATAGAGATCGACAAGAACATCAATCAAAGCGTAACAAAGATAATCCGCCCCAAGTTGGCGAATTCTGCCTCGATTCCCTTCAATACGTCTCAGCACCGGAAGCAAATGATCTTTTGGACCCTGCTGAACACTGATCACCATATCGTGAAAGAGAAAAAGCGACACCTGTTCAGAGACATAGCGATGTAAAGTTTTTGGGATTCGCAGGACGATAAATAGATAATCGTCATAATCTTCGACTTTCGCGGATTGATTGGCGTCCAGAGTATCCTCAAGTGCGAGAGGGTGAAGATCGAATTCAGTCTGGAGCCGGTGATATACCTCGGTATCCCCAAGCCCGATGATACTCAGCCAGAGTACAGGATTCTGTCCCCTCCATTTGCCGACTTCTTCACTCGTAATAGTTGTTTTTTCGAAGGTGTCTTTGCCGTAGGAGATCGCTTCAATGGTCGGAGTGATCCCGATCTCATCCGGGATCAGTGTGCCCGGGGGGAGATGGGAACGAGAAGAACTGTGCTTCTGGAATGGATGAAAGGGGAATAAGTCCAAAATTGCCTCCTTATTTTCCTAACATATTGAAATTCCTGGATTCCCACTTTCGTGGGAATGGCACCTTGGGAGACTCCCGGATATTCTCGGACAGCCTGTATTGGCGATTCTCCGCAGGCGGGGACGCCTACGCTACCTCTCGCAGGCGGGGACGCCTACGCTACCCCTCGCAGGCGGGGACGCCTACGCTACCCCTCGCGGGCGGGGACGTCTACGCTACCCCTCGCAGGCGGGGACGCCTACGTTACCCCTCGCTGGCGGGGACGCCTACGCTACCCCTCGCAGGCGGGGACGCCTACGTTACCCCTCGCAATTGTTTGAGGAATATACCAACGTCATTTACGAAGTTGGTGTTCCCCAACATGAACCGATTCGTCAACGGGTGCGCGAATTGTATTAACCTCCTAATCATGGCAGCTACCCCGAGTATGGGGTGTTTTATTGGGTGGGCGACCCCTATCGCGGCTACTATGCCGAAAGCACCCGGATTCCAGTACCCAACCAACTTAGTCTGTTGGAGTTCGATGACTATACTTACCGTGTTATAGTCAGCAATGACCGCCGTCTCCAGCCGGACACCTTGTTTCGTGACTACAACGGTCGTGGCAATGATAAAAAGCAAATCGATGAGTTGAAGAATAAATATGCGCTTGGCAAGATGGTCAGCGGCGACTTTTCGGTTACTAAGGCGTTATATTAAGTCAATTATCTGTCATATATACTTCTGGAGATTTTTCGCCGGGTGGCGTGAAGGCGTCTGCTTGCCAAGCATTATTTGCATCGTTTGCGTTATGTTCTATTGCCACCGTGGGTTACTGGGCATCTCATGCGGGTCAGCTGGTTTTGAATTTATACGCCCACGTGATAGGCGAGGTATAGCTGAAGTTTATTTTACAATACGTCATGATTCTTTGACGCAATCCTCGTTCTTTGACACACAGTCTTGTTTTTATGAAACTTGAAGAATTTATGGGTGAAGTGTAGCTAAAAATGCCGTTTTCACATCCCAAATATAAAAATAGCAGAATTTAAATGAATTCATGAGAAAGATCAAAGAATTTTGGCTGTTGGCGGAATCCAGACTTTTAGAACGAGCAGCCGCGAGGGTGCCGCGAAGGTGGGTTCGACTATTAAACTCCCCTTTTAAATCCGGTTTGTCGGAACCCCCGCTGCCCATCTGGGTGCGGGGATAATTCTTGTTCTTTAACATTTGATTTTCCTCAATTTTAGACCTTATACTTCCACCC
>CAZCRQ010000326.1:0-3226 GCA_964501095.1 uncultured bacterium
AAGCGCGGAGGCGAATCGCAAGCACGGAGGCTTACGCTACCCTCCTATTATAAACCAGGTTGACTTTCATGGCAAATAAATACACTCTCATCCTTTTCTTTCAGTTGTTCCTATTATGTCTACTATTTTCCGGCTGCTTGGCTCCAGTAAAAAAACCTGAAGAGGAGGAAATTATACTCGAGCCCAAACAGATCATGCTTATAATAAACGTGGATAAGGAGAATCTAAGAGCCGCGCCAAATGGTGTAAAAATCGGTGAGGCAATTCGTGGAGAATCATTTCTGCTACTCTTGAGACGCGGTAACTGGTGTGAAATCAAGCACCCAAATCATGAGACCTGCTGGATCTGGGCGCCATCTGTTGGATTCCCGCTAATCAATCCCCTCAACCTCAATTTTTTCTTCGGCATCTCGGATTCGTCATTTACGGATAATTTCATGGATCGTTTTGGGCAGCCAACGGAAGAGAGCTATTATTCTTCAAGAATCGTGATTTATCGATATCGAAATATGTTGGAGGGTGGCACAACGTTGTTCGGCACAGATCGTTTTCATGAAATCCGCCTCTGGATTCACCGGGCGACGCTGATGATCATTTGTGCGGAGATCGAACTGCCGCCTTTCGAGGGCGAAGCTTCCTCACTGTTGACGCAACTTGGACTTCCCAACGAGATGAATTCCACTCTCAGCAACTTCGATTTTGTACGTTATGATGCAGTTTTTCGTAAAATCGCCCGTCTTGATCTGAACCGGCTGCCTGGGGATTTGACAAAATTCCAATCTGTTATTGCCCATCGTTACGATCCTATTCGCTGGAGGGAGACGGTGCAGGTCAGGGAAAAATCCGCCAGGCAAAATGAATCCTCGCTTGAGGTTGTTTTGACATTGGTGAGTCGGGATCGAGATTTGACTTATGTTGCGCCAATCGCCGAGATTTCACTGACTGAAGATTCTCGAATGCTGGGCAGGTGGGAAATTGGTCCGGTTGAAGCCTATCTTGCGCCTTGGGATACAGTCAAGGCTCTCTTCAACCTGCCGGTCGATACCGGGACTCTGAACCTTAGCGCTCTCGATGTTTCTGCCAAGCTGACCAGCCTGACACCAGTCCCGACTTTATATTACACTCCATTGGGAGAGTCGCCATGAAAATTGGAATCTGTAGCGACAGCCATGACAACCTGCCCAATCTTCAGAAAGCCATGCTGGAGTTTCAACGTCGAGGTGTCGAAGCAGTGATACATGCCGGAGATTTTGTCGCTCCGTTCACTATCGACAGCTTGAAAATGGCGAAATGCCCGGTGTATGGAGTCTTTGGCAACTGTGATGGTGAACGCCTCGGTTTGACTAATCGTTTTGCCGAGATCGGCGAAATCCAGACTGAACCCCACATCTGTGAAATTGCTGGGCTGAAGATCGTGGTCATGCACCATCCGCATTGGGTGGAGGCGTTTGCTCATGAATCATTAGCAGACATTATTATCTATGGTCACCTGCACAAGCTCGCACTCGAAAAACGTCCCCCCTGGATCATCAATCCGGGAGAGGTTTTTGGACGGCTTTCTGGCGCGGCAACCGTGGTTCTCTTCGATACAGAACTTAACAAACCGGAAGTGATTGACCTGGATCGACTCTCATGACAAATAAACGAATTGCAGGGTTGCTTTTACACCCGACTTCTCTGCCTGGAAGAAACGGCATCGGCGAACTGGGAGCAATGGCTTGGCAAACATTGGATTGGATGGCGCAGGCAGGATTCCGTCTCTGGCAGGTGCTGCCGCTCAGTCCGACCGGTTATGGCGACAGCCCTTACTCCGCTCTCTCCGCCTTCGCCGGAAATCCCCTCCTGATCAGCCTGGATCTGCTGGTCGAGCAAGGCTGGCTGGAAGAGAACGAGCTGACGGAATTGCGATCTCTTTCACCTGAGCGAGTGGATTACGGAAGGGTGATCGCCCTGAAATTTCCCTTGCTGAGAAAAGCCGGGGAGCGCTGGAATAACGGCGCCTCGGATAATGAACGTGAAGCCTTCCATATATTTATTGAAGAAAAAAAGTCCTGGTTGGATGACCATGCGCTCTATATCTCCCTGAAATCCAGGTTCCAAGGCAGATCCTGGATTCTATGGGATGAACCCTTTCGCGATCGTCATCCGGAGGCGATTGCGCAGTCGCAGAAACAGTTGAAATCTGACACCCACCATGAGCAGTGGCTGCAATTTCAATTTTTCCAACAGTGGAAGAAACTACATGAATATGCGCATCAGCTCGGTATCCAGGTGCTTGGGGATATGCCACTCTTTGTCGCTTATGACAGCAGCGATGTCTGGGCTTCACGCGATTTATTTCATCTGGATAAAGCGGGGAATCCGACTGTAGTAGCTGGAGTACCGCCAGATTATTTCAGCAAAACCGGGCAGCGCTGGGGAAATCCGCTTTATCACTGGGAGAATCATCGGGCGAACCAATTTTCCTGGTGGATTGCTCGAACCCGTGCGATGCTTGACTTAGTGGATTCCATCAGGATCGACCATTTTCGCGGATTTGCCGCCTGTTGGGAAATACCCTCCGCGGAACCTACGGCTGAGAATGGCGAATGGGTGAAATCACCAGGTGAGGAGTTGTTTAATGCGATTGAAGCTGCTATCGGTCACCTTCCCTTCGTAGCGGAAGACTTGGGGATAATTACTCCCGATGTCACTCAACTTCGGAAAAAATTTGGCTTGCCCGGGATGCGGGTGATGCAATTCGCTTTCGCCTCCGGGGCGGATAATCCATTTCTTCCCCACAATCACGAGCAAGATTCTGTTGTCTATTCGGGAACCCATGACAACAACACCTCCCTGGGCTGGTGGTATGAAGAAGCGGATGAGGGCATACGCAATCGTGTACGGTCATACCTTGGCACCGATCAACTTCCCGCGAATGATGCCTTGATACGAATGGCGTTCGCTTCTGTCGCAGAGACTGCGGTTATACCGTTGCAGGATGTTTTAGGTCTGGGGAGTGAAGCCAGGATGAACCGTCCCGCAGCGGAGAGAGGCAA
This sequence comes from uncultured bacterium, assembly GCA_964501095.1. Taxonomy (GTDB): domain Bacteria; phylum Electryoneota; class Electryoneia; order Electryoneales; family Electryoneaceae; genus CAZCRQ01. The sequence continues at coordinate 3,039 of CAZCRQ010000326.1, forward strand.
TTGGAGCTGGCGGGTGCAGCAACATCAGTTCTCACGGGAGAAAGCCGATTGGATGAGGTTTCTGATCGAAATGTTTGGTAGAGCACTATGCAATGAGGGGTAGCGTAAGCCTCCGTGCTTGCGTTTCGTGATATGAGGGGTAGCGTAAGCCTCCGTGCTTGCGATTATTAGAGTGCCGTCAGCCGTCC
>CAZCRQ010000327.1:0-1652 GCA_964501095.1 uncultured bacterium
GAATAATTATAAATGGTGATTTGCAGCCGATCCGTGGCATCGATTTGCGTCAGGAAAATGCCGACCATGGCATCGCTCTCTCTATACAGGAGATCGAAGACGATTTGCAGAAGATCAAGCGGATGGGATTCAACCTTGTCCGGATCATCGGTTCTCCACCTCACCCGGTAACGGCGGAAATCTGTTCTCGTATTGGACTTCTGCTGATTCCTGAGACTGGATTGAACGGGATTCCGACCTCGATCTTCCTTTCTCCATTGCTTCAAAGCCATCTCGAGCAGACGGTTCGCGAACTGATACAACGCGACTCCAGCTTTCCCTGCATCGCCGGCTGGCAGATTGCTTCCGGACTTGAACTGGACACTTCCATTACGCATCAATTGGAGCGTTTGGCGGAGAAAAGTTCTGCGATGGATTCCCGACCATTGATTGTCGGTTTCGCGAGTACTGAAACAATCGAATTGCCATCGGGAATTATTGGAATCACCCAACGTCCTCCTTATCAGTTGTATGAACCGATCAGTATAATTTATCCGAAAACAAGTTCCTGGCTCTATAGCGGCATCGGTACCTTCGCAGTGCGGTTTTCCCGGTATGAGGAAAAGAGTGTGGGAGCAGTTCGTCAGTCTAACTCCATCTTACGGCAGATGAACATGCTTCACGAGTCTTCGGGAGCCGGTTACCTCCTCGATGGTTTCGCAGATCGCCGCGTGTATTTCCCCCTGATGATCATGGGATCAAGCGGAGAGGAGATGGTCGTTACGCGTGGTCTTTTCGCTTTGGATCGTCGGGAACGAATTGCTTCGCAAAAGGTTGCCGACGCCTTGGGTCAACTTAAAATTGATGCCCCGGTCATTCGTGTGGAAGCCAAGGAATTGCCGGTAACTTTCCCATTGGCAACGATTGTAGTCATAGCAATCCTGCTGCTCGTTCGTAAGCAAAATAATATTTTCAAACAAAACCTGAACCGGGTCTTCGCCCATACTTATGGTTTCTTTGACGATATTCGACGAAGCCGATATACCCAGATTAGCCAACCCACTTTGGTTGCACTTTTAACTTCGGCAACGATGGGGATTTTATTTGAAGGCTGGCTGTTCCATTGTCGCACTGATTTTGCTCTTGATTATCTTCTAAGCCTCGCACTGCCTTGGATCACAATTAAACGTCATCTGGTTATACTTGCCTGGAATCCAATCATCGCTATCCCGGTTTTCCTCGGCATCAGCTTTATTTTTTACTTTTTGTTAACTATCCTTCTGCAACTACTCTCCATTACCAAGAAGGGAAAGATGAAGTTGCGTCAAGCCTATAGCATGGTATGCTGGGGCTCGGCGCATTATCTCCTCCTCACCCCGCTAGGGCTGGTTCAGTTTCGTCTTCTTGAATTTGGCTGGTTTAGAACGCTAATGTTCATCCTGATTGTCGTTTTTTATATGTGGTATCTTCAACGACTATCATCGATTATCCGGATTGGAATGCGAGTCAATCCCAGGTTGGCATGGGGAATTATTCTTATTGTAATCTTTGTGCTGCTTGTCACGGTACTATCCATATATGAGAATCAAAATGCCTTTTTTGAATATCTGGATTATTATTCAAATGTCATCCTTCCCTGGATTAAAGCGTAAAGGGTAGCTTATGCGTCCCCG